>CAJYHD010000774.1 GCA_913773715.1 uncultured Sphingobium sp. | reverse complement strand
TATGCAAATGCAAGTAATATGATGGCCCGTCCGGCGCGACCTGCTGCGCCCATCTGGGGAGGATTTTCCATGGCCACGCCGTTCAGGGCCGCCGTCGTTCAAGCCGCATCCTATCCACGCGACTCAGAGGCTTCGGCGCGCAAGGCCGCCGATCTGATCCGCACCGCCGCCGGGCGCGATGCAAAGCTGGTCGTCTTTCCCGAAGCCTTTCTGGGCGGCTATCCAAAGGGCGCGTCGTTCGGCACGCCGGTCGGCATGCGCAAGCCGCAGGGGCGCGAGGATTTCCGCGTCTATCATGAGGCCGCGATCGACCTCGACGGGCCGGAGGTCGATTTGATCGCCGAAGCGACGGCGCAAACCGGCGCATTCGTCGTCATCGGCGTCATCGAGCGGGACGGCGGCACCGTCTATTGCACGGCGCTGTTCTTCGACGGCGACAAGGGTCTCGTCTCCAAGCATCGGAAGCTGATGCCGACCGGCGCGGAACGATTGATCTGGGGCTTTGGCGACGGGTCGACCATGCCAGTGATCGAAACGCCGCTGGGTAGAATCGGTGCGGTCATCTGCTGGGAAAACTACATGCCGATGATGCGGATGGCGATGTATGATCAGGGCGTCACCCTCTATTGCGCGCCGACCGCCGACGACCGCGACGGCTGGGCCGCAACGATGCAGCATGTCGCGCTGGAGGGGCGCTGCTTCGTGCTGTCCGCCTGCCAGCACGTCACCCGCGCCGCCTATCCCGACGATTATGACTGCGCGCTGGGCGACGATCCCGACACGATCCTGCTGCGCGGCGGATCGATGATCGTCGCGCCGCTGGGTCAGGTGATCGCGGGGCCGGACTATAGCGGCGAAACGATCCTCTATGCCGACATAGACGGCGACGACGTGGTGCGCGGCAAATATGATTTCGACGTCGCGGGCCATTATGCGCGGCCAGATGTTTTCAGCCTGTCGGTCAATGTCGCGCCCCAACGCGCGGTGAAAAGGGAAGGCGCGGAGTAAGCCTCATGGATTTCGACTTTTCCCAGATGGCGGGACCGGACCGCTACAAATTGATGAGCGCAGCGATCACTCCGCGCCCCATCGCGTGGCTGACGACCGAGTCCAAGGACGGCGTGCGCAACGCCGCGCCCTACAGCTTCTTCAATATGATGGGAGCGGAGCCGCCGCTGGTCGTGGTCGGCATCATGCGCCGCCCCGACGGCAGCTACAAGGATAGCGGCCAGAACATCCTCTACACTGGCGAGTTCGTCGTCAATCTGGTGAGCGAAGCGGACGCGCCCGCGATGAACTTCACCTGCATCGACGCGCCGCCCGATTTCGACGAGATCGACGCCGCGCACATCGCGACCGCGCCCTCCACCGCGATCGTGCCGCCGCGGATCGCATCCGCCCCGGTCTCGATGGAATGTCGGTTGTTCAAGACGGTGGAGGCCGGACTGTCGCTGATCGTGCTGGGCGAAGTGCTGCGCTTCCATATCGCCGACGATCTGGTGAATTCCGAGCGGCTGCATGTGGACACGCTGGCGATGAACCTCGTCGCGCGGATGCATGGCGCGGGCTGGTACACGCGATCGACCGACTTGTTCCAGCTGACGCGCCCGATCTTTTCCGAATGGCAGGACGCGCAGTTCAAGGAAGCGTGAGCGGGGTGTCCCAGGCCGTGATCGGCGCGATCTCCAGTCCACCGATCCGGCCATCGGCCGCGATGCTGAGCCGCATCTCCACGCTGCCCCGATCGTAGCGCGCGCGATAGACATAGCCGTCGTCGTCGCCCCACTGCCCCCGGTTGAACAGGGCGACTTCCCGCAACGCTCCGAGCGGCTCGATCATGCCGCGATATTCAGCCACCAATTCGGTAAAATCGAGCTTGGACACATAGGCGAAGTCCGCGTAGTCGGCTTTGCCCGTCGCAACGGCTGCTAGCAGGCGTTTCGCGCGTTCGGTGACATGTGGCGCGGTATCGGTGACCGGGGCTGCAGGCGGCAGGGCAAGCCTGGGATCAGCGAGGCCAGCGACATGACGCGCGATGACCGCAGCATCGGCATTGTCGCTGTTGGCGAGGGCGACAACGGTCAGTCCATCCCCCAGATAGCGCACGATGCTGCTTCTGAAGCCCTGCCAGCTGCCGCTATGCCGCCAGATCGTCTGGCCCGCACCCGCCTCCTGATACCAGCCAAAGCCATAGGGATAGGTCTTGCCGCTGGCGATGGTGGCGGGCTTGGCGATTTCCGCCCAGCTTTCAGGCTTCAGGATTTTGCGCGCCGCCAGACCCGCGTCCCACGCCGCATAGTCGAGCGCCGACAGATAGAGCGTGCCGTCCGCCGTACTGTTGGCGGTCGGCGAAACCCATTCGGCGTTTTGCAAACTGCCATCGCGCAATTCATATCCCGCGCCGCGATTTGGGACCAGCTTCAGTTCGTTGATCGGCTGCGCGCTCGTCATGCCGAGCGGCCGGAACACGCGCTTCGTCAGCAGGTCACCATAATATTCGCCGGTCACCTTCCTTATGATGAAGCCCAACACGACATAATCGACATAGCTGAACCGCCAGCGCGTTCCGGCCGCGAAATTGATGTCCTGTTTGTACAGGATGTGCAGCAGTTCATCGTCGCTATAGTCTGTTCGAAACTCGCCATTGGGTGTCGCGGGCAGGCCCGATGTGTGATTCAGCAACTGGCGGATCGTCACCGCGCTCCAGCTGCGCGGCGCTTGCGGAAGATAGTGGGTGATGGATTCGTCGAGCTTCAGCTTGCCATCTTCCACCAGCAGCATCACGAGGACGGCGGAAAATTGCATGCCGACCGCGCCGCTCTTGAACAGCGTGTCGGGATGGACCGGCACCTGATGCTCCAGATTGGCGATGCCATATCCTGCAACCCGCTCGATATGCCCTTGGCGCAAGACCGCAAGCGCAACGCCGGGGATGTTCTGGCGCGTCATTTCCGCACGGACATAATCGTCGATGGCGTCGGCGCGCGCCATGCCCGGCAGGCCCGTCAGGCTCAGGAGGAGAATGAAAGCCTTGAAAGGATGCATGGGCGTTGCCTCTTGTGGTCGCCAGACCCTGAATCGGGCCGGTCATGCCACGCTGCCACGCCGCCCGCTCCGTCATAATGGCCGAAACGGCCACGCCCTTTCCAAACAGGGCCAAGCCTAGCCTGCCTTATCTGTCGCCATGTCCGTCGCCTTCGAAATCATCGTTGGGGAAGCGCTGGCTGGGCGTGGCGCGATCCCAGATGCCGCGCGACTGAAGCGGGCGCGCGGTCAGCAACTGGCCACTGATGTTGAGGTTGCCGAGCGCCCTCACCTGATACAGCGCTTCGAACCCCTGCGCGCCACTCGTCGCCTTGCCGTTCAACTGGTCGAGCCGCCTTGCATCATGCGCGACCTCTGCCATCTGGCGCACGGCGGCGTCGCGCGCGCCTGCGACGATGACGATATGGTTGCCGGATGGACCGGGGAACGAAGCCAGATAGCCGAAATCCCGGCGTGCGACGCGCTCGTCCGCGAGAACCAGCCCGCCATCGGACTGGAAGCGGCGCCCGCTCGGCCCGTCGATCAGTTCGTCATACGTCGATCCGACCTTGAATCCCGATGCCTGGAACAGCGGATTGCGCAGCAGCGTCCCTAGGCCGCTCAACTGCCCCACATAGATGATGTCGGAGGATTTGAGCAGATCGGTGTTGACCTGTGACGCGGGGATCAGGGTGACGCGCCGCTGCGTCTGCCCCCTGATCGCGCGAACGACCGAAAAAATGTCGCCCAGTGACGTCACCACGCTCGAAGGGACATAGCGCATGTCGAAGTCGCTGATCAGCTTGCGCTCCGCAGGCCGGTTCATCAGGTAGATATCAAGATCTTCGCGCCCATTGATCGAAGGATCGCGCACAAGCCGACGCGGCCCTTCGACAGCTTTGGCGACATCCTCAGGGTCGTTTTCGGCAAAGAGATAATAGTCACCGATGACCAATGTGATCGGCCGTCCGCCCTGCCCAATCGCCTGCCAGAGCGCCGTGCGCGTCAGGGCAGGCGGCAGATCGACGGTCTTTCGCGAAGCGAACCACCACCAGGCCGCGGCGTTGATTATCACAACGACGGAGAGGATCGCCCACCAGTTGACGCCCCGGCGCGCAGCGGGCGTCGCCGACACAACGTCTTCTCCTATAGGAGCAGCGGCCTCGTCCCCCTCGGATGACAGGACCAGCATATATTCGCCTTTGGGGATGAATATCTTCGGCCCCGGCATATCCGCCTGCGACTGTTCGAGCGATTTGCGCAACCGATGCACATAGACGCGGACGGTCGCATCCTGCGGCGCATCAATCACCGGGCCGATCGAAAACGCCTCATTCGCGATTTCCAGTTCGGTGGGCGCGCGCCCCTCCAGCGTCCGCTCCAGCAGAAAGTCGAACAGGCGAAGCAACTTGTCCGACCGCCGCGAGCCAATGGTCGCACGAACGCGCTGCGCCTGCGCGATCAGTTGCGCATGCGGTCCGGCGACGGGGTCGTCGGTCATGTCGTCAGACGGGGAATCAATAGGCATATTGTTGCGTATCATGGACAATCAACAGCTTCACCCGCCTTTTCACCTCCGTTGATGAAACGGAGGCGTTTGCGCGGCGCGAACTGGTTCCAGCGACGTTTCGCTCAACCCTGTTGCGGTATCGAACCGTTTCAAAATATCTTTCGGAGCGGCCCATCCTATCGTGAGGGGATGCACAGCGCATCGGTTCGAACGCCGATCGCCACGGCACTGCATCCCTTTGATC
>CAJYHD010000773.1 GCA_913773715.1 uncultured Sphingobium sp. | reverse complement strand
TGCTGCCGCCGGTCTTCAGCCGGTGCAGCAACGGCGCGACCCTGGCATCGAAGTCCACAGGCCGGTCCGTCCCAAGCCGCGCGATCGCATCGATGATCCGCTCCACCTCATCAGGGGAATCCACGGTTTCGGCGGCGTGCAGCATGGCTTCGATCAGCGCATCGACGGTTTCGATCGGGGCGATCCTGTCTTCCGCCTGCAGAATCGGTTCCGCGAGACGGTCGCTCGGGATCTGGCCATAGTCGAACATGGTCTGGGTAGTGACCGACGGCGATATGGCCGCGTCGAGGCCTGCTGTACCCGGAGCGGCAGGATCCCGGTCGCCCGCCATGACAAGCCGGGCAAAACGATCGCGATTGCTGGCCGCCACGAAGGGCGCCTTGTCGCGCAGGTCCGCCAGATGCTCCGCTGTCAGCTGCGCGGCGTTTGCATCAAGGATGTCGAGCGCCAGCGCCTGTATATCGGCTTGTGCGTGCTGCAATGCTTCCCCGACGGCGGACAATGCCGCCGACGCATGGTCCTTCTGTCGCGCAACGACCCGCTTGAGCAGTTTTAGCGCCGCCGCCGCATTTCCTTTGGCATCGCTCGTAAAGACCACCGGCAGTTCGCGGAGAGCCGGTGCAACATCGAACCCGCCCTTCTTCTCGATCTCCGCCAGCATCTCGATCGCGAACTTCACGACATGGCCGACCGGGTGGCACAGCAGATCGACAAAGTCGGACTGGTGCCGCAGCAGCTCGATCTCGCTGGGCTTCATCTTGCGATAGAAGCCGTGGAAGCCCGAAAGCTGCCGCTGCGTCAGATCGCGCCGCAGCCCGTCCAGCGCCCATTGCAGCAGATTGGCGCGATCGAGATGGCCATCGGCGGACAGCTTCGACAACGCCTCCGGCCAGGTTTCATAGTCCGGAGCGGCATCTTTGGTCAGCCACGCGTTCGTGTCGAAAGCGATGCTCTCGATCCGGAAGAGATGTTCGACATCGCCCAGCAGGTCCGGATCGGCGAGCAGCTGGACGGAAATCGGTGGGGCTACCGCATCCTTCCGGAAGGCGTTCGTCCGCATGAGGTGGCCCGCAAACATGCGGTAATAGCCATCGGCTTCGGGCTTTGCGCACACGCCGTCGCGGATCCAGGTTCGCAAGGTACCGAACCGCAGATAGGTAAAATCCGCCTCGAGTTCACAGGCGATCCATTCGTCCAGCCACGCCGGGTTTCGATCGCGCAGAATATGCTCCAACAGGGGCGCCTGCTCGTGCGATATATGCACCTGACGCTTCTTCAGGATGGAAACCGGCGCAACCGCGAACAGGGCCAACGCGGCAATGCGCGTCTCGGGGGCGTTCCAATAGTTCCATTTGTCGCCCGTGCGCCGTTCCAGAACCGCCTTCAGCCGGTCCGATGCGTGCTTGTCCGGGGTGCTGCTCGAAAGCTGCTTGTAGAGTTTCTGAACCGGCGCCGACAATTTCGCGCGCGTCTTTTCGTCGAGCGGCGCAAGCGCGCGCTGCAATTCCCGGCCGTCGCCCGGCGCGAGGACCAGCGCCTCCAACTCGTCATAGGTCATCCTGCCACCATTTCCGTATCATCGACGACGATCGTTGCCGCCAGGATATGTTTGCACGGGCCACGCTGGCCCTGATATTTGCTGAACCAGGGGCAGGTGCAGCTCTGATGATCCGCGCCGATGCGAACGCGGTGGAGCGTGCCGGTGCCCTGCACCTCGAAGGTCATGCCCGGATAATCGGCATCGGGCAGGCGTCGGATCCGTCCGCTGTCGATCAGCTTGCGGGCATTGCCGAGCCGCGGCTGCATTTCCTCCACCCTTTCGAGATCGAACGGCAGTTCGCGGTGAAAATATCGCTGTGTCCCGGCATCGAACCCGGCAAGTCCCCTGCTTCCCAATACCGCCAGCGCCGCCTCGACATCCGCTGCGTCCAGGCCGAAGTTTCCGGCCATGGCCTGAACGTCCACCTGCGATTGCCATTTCAGTCCGGCCCGCACCTTGGCGATCACCGCGTCTTCGGGCGGTGTGGCGAGCGTGGCCAGAATCTGTCCCTCACCCGAAAAGCCGCGAAACACCTCGGGGCTTATCATCAGGAAGAAGGAGCCGACCGCATATCGCACTTCCCAGGCGCTCGCGCCGCTTTCCGCGTCGCACCAGATGCGCAGACTGTGCGCGCGTGGCAGCAACGGCTCGATCACCTTGACGCGATGGGTCCCCAGGATCGGCACCGCGCCCTTCTGCGGTCGCTGGCTCAGACGGATCGATCGTCCTGCCGATACCGCATAGCTTGGCATTTTCGGCTTGGCCGCCTCGGGCAGCGTCCGGACGAAGCGCAACGCCTCAGCTGCGCTGACCTCTATCATCAACTGTAACCGTGGCTGATAGGCCTGCACTTCGCTGAACCCCTTGATCCAGCGGAGCGGCAGCCTGACCTTCTTCTCGACGGTCTCCTGACTTCCCTTGCGAAGTATCACCTCGTCCGCGCCCACGGCGAACTGCACGTCGTCCGCATCGCGCAGACGCAGGAGCGCATTGCGCATCGGCTGATTGAAATCGACGTTGGTCGTCCCACGCCCGTGACATTCGCCGTCAAACGCCTCTGCGGGCAGGTCGACGCGCGCATAGACGCCGCAGCAACCGCTGAACCCCTCCAGCCGCAGCATCGCCTCGCTGCTGGTCAGCACGGGGTCGAGAAGCGCAGGCCGGGGCAGGAAGAAATGCGTCCGCACGACGTCGCTCAGCGTGTAGAGCATCTCGCCGAGTATCCGCGGCTGCCGTGCGCGCCCGTCGAAGAAATAGGGGCGCTGCTGGTCGGCGTTGCAGGTCGCAAGCGAGAGCTGCGGTCGCCCGGACGTAGCCGTCAGCCCTGACGGGAAGGCGTATTGATAGGTGAAATCGATCGCAGCAGACATCGCACTTTCCTCCGCGCGTCGTGAACCGGTCGAATGGGCCATGCAACGGTCAGATTGCGCATGGCGAAAGATCCAATCGT
>CAJYHD010000772.1 GCA_913773715.1 uncultured Sphingobium sp. | reverse complement strand
ATCAAGGGCGCATCATCCGGCGCATGGACGAGAAGGATGATCAGCACGAGCGTCAAAATGCGACCGCCGATCTGGATCGCCGAAAAGGCCTTCATCCGTTCCAGCCCCTGCAGCAGCCAGTTGGGGAACAGGGCGGTGCCGGCGATGACCACAAGACCCCAGGCGTAGAAGGGGGCGGCATCGGCAAAGAAGGGAACGGTCTCGATCAACACGAGAAGCAGGGCGCCCATGACGCCGGCCAGAATCACCTGACCCGCGATGGTCGCGATCGCGACGCGCGAGACTTCATGAGGGTCGTCGCCGATCGCCGCGATCTTGCGCGTCGCGCTCCAGGAGAAACCCCAGGACACGACGAGGCAGAAGAAGCTGAGAACCATCTGCGTCAGCGCGACATGGCCCCAGTCCGCCACGCCCAGAACGCGCGTCGTATAGGCGGCGATAGCCAGAGGCAGCACATAGGCAGAGATCTGGAGAAAGCCGAGTGCGGTGATATTGCCGATCAGGCCCGCGCGCGCATGACCGCCCGCAGGCGGAACCGCCTCCGCCGCCGAGTTGGACGGTTTGCGACGCAGGAAGTCCAGGCCGGGCATACGAAATCTCCTCACCATTCGGTGGGCTCAGCGAAATCGGTCGAACGGCGGCTTGCTGCACTGCACGAAAAACCGGCAATGAAAGTCACTATGCATTGACTTTCCGTCAGCGTCCAGCAAGAAAATCGGTTCAGGCCTTGCCGCAGTGCAAAAAAATCCAATTAAGATTCATATCAATTCAGATTGTTGCTTGTTGTCCTTAATGACTGGTGGCGTTTGTATGGCGAGAATATGGTGATCGGCGGTTCGAGGCAGTGTCTTTGTATGCGACGGCTGACAGTCGCCGCGCTTTCGAACGGTTAGTTCATGAGCATGATGGACAGGAACGCGAGTTTGGTAGTCGGATCGAAGTTGCCCGTGTATATCGGGATCGCCACCTC
The DNA here is from genome assembly GCA_913773715.1 of uncultured Sphingobium sp. Next base: position 2,881 of record CAJYHD010000772.1, on the reverse strand, counting down.
GGGTCGTGCGCCGATCCTGAACGAGGTGCTCCGCGATCTGGCGCGTCAGGAGACTCTGCCTGCGCGCGTTCTCGTCTGTCCCGCCCGCGAGGAGGACTTGGACTTTCCGCCAAGTGAGACACTGCCCTTCGAGGTGGAGCGGGTTCATTCGACGCCCGGTGCCTGCGTCCAGCGCAACGCCATCATGGATCGGCTGTCGATGGAGCGGGACGGCGTGCTCCTGTTCATGGACGATGATTTCTTCCTGCGCGCCGACTACATTTCCGAATTGTCCAAGCTCTTTCAATCGCAGCTTGACGTGGTCATGGCGACGGGTACGGTTCTGGCCGATGGCGCACCGGGGCCCGGTTTGAGCGTGGAGGAATCCCTCGCCATTCTCGCGGCTGATCGTGACGATGTGCCCGAACGGATCGAGCCTGTTTATAATGGTTATGGTTGCAACATGGCCGTGCGCCTGGAGACTGCCGAGCGACACAGCCTCCGTTTCGATGCCGAAATGCCGCTTTACGCCTGGCTGGAAGATGTCGATTTCAGCCGGCGGCTGGCGGCGCATGGGCGTCTCGTCTCGTCGACGCGCCTGCGCGGCGTTCACATGGGCGTCAAGCGCGGACGCGGCTCGGGCGTCAGGCTGGGATATTCCCAGATCGCCAATCCCTGGTATCTCATGCGCAAGCGCACCATGCGCCCCGATCTCGCCGCCCGTCAGGCTCTGCGCAATATCGCGGCGAATGTCGCCAAGATGGGTAGGCCCGAGCCTTGGGTCGATCGCAAGGGCCGCGTGAAGGGCAACCTTCTGGCGGTAGCCGATCTCCTGCGCGGACGCATTCATCCCCGGAACATTCTTTCGCTCTGATCGCACGGCAAGACCCCGCGCGTGGCGCGCCGATCTTGGTTCGGCGCACTCGCCCAGCATAAGGACAGACGATGCGACCCCACCGCCTACAGCGTCTGGCGACGCGCTTTCTTCTGGTTGTCGGTACGCTGGCCGCCGTCCTCGGCACGCCGGCCCGTGCGGAAGAGCAGAAGCTCGATCTCAGCCAATACGACATCACCTTCGCGGATGAGTTCGATACGATCGACGTGTCGGCTTGGGGACCAACCACACGCTGGATCGCGCATACGCCCTGGCATGGTGATTTCGGAGACGCGCAATTCGTCGATCCGCGCCCGGGTTTTCCCTTTACCACCGAAAACGGTATCCTGACGATCACGGCGGCGCGCAACGCCAACGGAAAATGGGAAAGCGGTCTTCTGTCGGGCCATGACCTGAAGGGGCATGGTTTCGCGCAGACCTATGGCTATTTCGAAATGCGCGCCAAGCTGCCGGCAGGCGAGGGCGTCTGGCCGGCCTTCTGGCTGATGGGGACAGAGCGCTCGAAATACGCTGTGGAAGTGGATGTGATGGAGTTCTACGGCCACGAGCCGACGAAATTCCAGAGCTATTACCATCTTTGGCAGATGGATGGAAAATCGCCCGAGAAGCATATCGGTCACATGCAGCAGACCGGGATCGACCTGACGAAGGATTTCCATACGTTCGGCGTGATGATCGAGAAGGACAAGACGACCTATTATCTCGACGGCGTCGCCTACTGGTCGTTCGACACGCCGCCGGAATTCGCCCAGCCCTTGTTTCCGCTGGTCAATCTCGCCCTGGGAAGCGGCTTCTCGATCGAAAATACGCCCGATCCCTCGCGTCTCCTCGTGGACTATGTCCGCATCTACGCAAAGAAGCCGAACTGATGCGCGTTCTCCATCTCGCCAATCATTGCCGAATGGGACATGGGAATGTCCATCTCGCCGTTGATCTCGCCTGTGTGCAGGCCGAAAAAGGCGATACGGTCTTTTACGGATCTGAAGGCGGCGAGTTGGAACCCACGTTGGCCGCATCCGGCGTGACGCATGTCACGGTGGTGCAGCGCACACGTCGTCCGCAGCAGTTGCTGGGGTCGGTGGCGCAGTTGCGCCGCCTCATTCGGCGGGAGCGAATCGACATCGTGCACGCGCATATGATGTCGGGCGCCGTGCTCGGCTATCTCGCGACGCGCGCCAGCCGGGCGCGGCTGGTCACCACCGTCCACAATTCCTTCGATTCCCATGCCCGCATCATGCGGCTCGGCGACCGCGTCGTCGCGGTCAGTCAGGCCGAGCGGGCCGCCTTGCTCTCGGTCGGGTTCAAGGACCGGCAGCTCGCCACGATCGTCAACGCGACGCTCGGCGGCGCGCGGATGCGCATGTTCGGCTCGAAGGACGTCTGGAGCCGTTCGGTGCCGGTGATCAGCACGGTCTGTGGCCTGCATCGTCGCAAAGGCGTCGATACGATCATCGACGCTTTTGCTTCGCTTGCGGGTCGCCATCCTTGTGAATTGCATATCGTCGGTGACGGCCCAGACCGGCAGGCTCTCGAGAGCCGAGCCGCGGCGACGGGCTTTGGCGAGCGCATCGTCTTTCACGGTTCGCTGGAAGACCCAGGCCGCATCCTGCGCGGCGCTGACATCTTCGTTCTCGCCTCCCATGCCGAGCCGATGGGGCTCGTCAATATCGAGGCCCGGCAAGCCGGCTGCGCCATCGTCGCATCGGATGTGGGGGGTATCCCGGAGATTCTGGACGGTGGCCGCGCCGGCATTCTCGTCCCGCCGCGCGACACCGCCGCCTTCGCGCAAGCCATCGAGCGTCTGCTGACCGATCCCGATCATCTGCGCGACATGAAGCAGCGCTCACAAGACGGCATCGAACGCTTCGGCGTCGATCATCTGTGGCAGGAGCATGATCGTCTTTATACGGGATTGATAAGCGAGCCGGCATAGCCGGCCTCGTCTTAAGAAGCAGGCGCCGCAAAAATCCAGCGAGTCGGAACTCGCGACGGTGTGAGCGCCTCGGC
>CAJYHD010000771.1 GCA_913773715.1 uncultured Sphingobium sp. | reverse complement strand
GGCTGCGGTGATAAAGGCCGAGCTGCTGCTGCTGATCGTCCGCAAGCCAGATGTTTGCAACGAATAGCCGCCAAAGATGCAAAGTCCGATGACGATGCCCGCGAGCAACTCCCGACGGGTCAGTCCGCCCAAGACCGGAAAGGCCAGTGGGAGCGCCATCAGCGCAGCGGTGCCAAATCGCAGGCCCACGAAGAATAGCGGCCCTGACGCCGCCATCGCGTGATGCACGATCAGAAAGGTTGCGCCCCACAATATCGTCACGCCAATCAGGGCAAGCTCGGGCTTGCCGATGCGGAGAGCGAGGGAGGGGGCGACACTCGATGAAGTCATATCGCCGCACTGAAAGCGGTACACAGGAGCGTCAAGGTGGAAGGTCTAAATGCCGGGAAAAAGCACCCGCAGCGATCCCAGCCGCGGGTGCGTCATGTATCGTCAGTCGTTCTTCAGGTCACGCCCGGCATTTTCCAGGGCCTGACCCGCATTCTGCTTCGCTTCGCGGCCTTCGCGCTTGGCATCCTTTGCGGCTTCGTCCGTAGCCGCGCCAACTTTCTCCGCGCCACGATCGATGGCGGCACCCGCGCGATCCAGGCCATTGTCGATCTTGGCACCGGCATGGTCGAGGCCGTTGTCGATCTTGGCACCGGCGTGATCGACGGCGCTGCTGACGTCGTTGCTCATCGACGCACCGGTATTTTCCAGATTGTCCTGCGTCTTTTCGGAACAGGCCGAAAGGCCGGCGATCGACAGCACGGCGGCAACGGCGAGAATGGATGTACGCATGAAGGCTCCTCCTCAAAACTCATGGACCCACTAAGCGCAGAAGTCGAAAGAAGGTTTCGTGTCCGGTTCGATTGTATCGGCAATCAGCCGCGCAAACCGAATATCATCGGCCGGTCCTGATCGGGGATGAGGCCTTCCAATACGCGCCAGAAGCCGGTGACGGAGCCTTGCCCCGCCTGCGCATAAGCCGCCGCCATCTTCTCACGCAGCGCGCGGAATAGTTCCGCTTCCAGTTCGCGGCCCTGAGGACTGAGCCGCAGCAGTTTCTGCCGCCGGTCGCTCGATCCCGTTCGCGTCTCGATATAGCCCTGTTCGATCAGATCATTGAGCACCCGTCCCAGCGACTGCTTGGTGATGGACAGCAGACGCAGCAGTTCCTTGACGGTAAGGTCCGGCTGGCGCGAAATGAAATAGAGCGTGCGATGATGCGCCCGTCCAAGCCCTTGAGCCGACAGCCCCTCGTCGATCGACCGTGTCAGCGCCGAATAGCCAAAATACAGCATCTCGATCCCACGCCGTATCTCGTCCTCACGCAGGAAGAGCGGCGATGCGGGCGCGACTTGGGCAGAGGGGAGCGACGACATGATCGCCTCTCTATGCGACGAAAACAGCGCCGGTACCATAGTGTCTTCGCAAACTGCGCTGTCCGGGCTTTCCTTTTGTCTCTCACGCGTTATATGGCGGGCCGCGCCGACTTAGGGTCGGCCTGCTGGGGCGTCGCCAAGCGGTAAGGCAGCGGCTTTTGATGCCGCCATGCGCAGGTTCGAATCCTGCCGCCCCAGCCATACATTTAAATATGCCAAATTCTTAAGCGGTTATTCGGATATATATCCACAGCGGTCCGCGCGATTCGCGGGTGCCGGACAGACTTTGTCACAAAGAGATGGTCATGCTGCGTGCCAGCCTCGACGTAGACCTCGTGCCATATACGGCTTCTTATTGCCTCACGAATTTTGATAGGCGAAGCCAGGACCCGCTGGCAGTCCCTGCTCATTCCGTTGCAGAGGCAGAGAGCCCTGCAAAGATGCGGGCGGTTCCACCGCCATTCACGCTTGATCTGCTCAAGGGATTTTCCCTTCGTTTCGGGCAATGCTCGGAAGATGAAGATGAATCCCGTCATACATATCAGACTGTAGAGCCAGAAGTTCCATCCTGTGCCCGCTGCGGCATTGAGAAACGGGGAGGTGTAGGTCAAAAGGAAGCAGGCGGACCAAAGCGCGGTGGCCGCTAGAGCCATGCTCGCGCCGCGTGCTTCTCCCGGAAATATCTCCGAAAAGGCCACCCAGGTGATAGGCGCAAGCGTCATGGCGTAAATAGACATGGCGGTGATGAACAGCACAAGAAATGGCCAACTCTGCACGCCGGCAAAATAGTTCGCGCCGATCGCTGCATAGATCAGGGCAAAAGTTGATGACGCCAGTAATCGCAGTGTTAAACAGCGTGTCCGCGACCGCATGGTACGCACTGCTGAAAATTTCTTGAGCGTCGTTGAAGATCACATTGATTTCGCACCATTGCTCGAGCACGGCAAGAACGATCCCGACCGTCATGACATGTCGGAAGCGTCTTTTCTGTAAGATGGATGCCAGCTCGCGTCCCGGTGCCTCTGCAAGAGCCTGCCGAATGCCGCCGATGGCGCTATGTGCATATTCGTCACCGCCAAATTTTCTCAAAACGGCCGATGCTCGCGCCCAACGTCCTTTTTGGGCAAGCCACCGGGGACTTTCAGGTATCAGTGCCGATCCGATGAGAAACGCGCAGGCGGGAGGGCGGCCCCGGCGAACATCCAGCGTCAGCCTTCCATCCTGTTCCACGATTCCGCGATTTCTTGCACGGTCGCACCGGAGGGGCGATCATCCAATCGGCGATCTGATCTGCAAGGATGCCGGTCACGGTCGCGATCTGATTGAGGCATACGAGGACGCCGCGGCTGCGGGGCGGGGCAATCTCCGCTATGTAAAGCGGCGACAGGCCGGATGCCATGTCGATCGCCACTTCCCCAGCAATCCGCCACAGAACAAACGATGTGAAGGACGGTGCGAGTGCAGTTCCTAACGATGATATGGTGAAGATGAGGGACGAAACGAAGAGTGCGATTTGCGGCCCCAGCGATCGGCGGTGGCGCGTGACGACATTGCTCCAGCAAGACATCCGATCAGTGCGCAACTTACCGCCCATGCCTGCTCAGATGGACCTGCCGGCCCGAAATATCTGTCGGAACGGCCTCAACCGTCAAGCGACGGTGGTGAAAATGCGCGCCGATCAATTACACGGAGCGCGTTTGCAGCTGTTGGATTAGGTGGTCAGTCTTGTCGCACCGTATCCAGGATCTGGCCTTCGAGAAGCAAAAGCCTCCGTAGCCGTTTATAATCAATATCCTGTACCGCCCGCCCATCCGCGATCGCGATCGACGCGGCGGCGGCGGCAGATTGGCCGAGGATCATGAACACCGGCTCCATACGGATCGAGCCGTAGGCGATGTGCGAGGCGGAAAGCGCGACGGGCACGAGCAGGTTGGTCGCTTCCCCCCGTTTCGGCACGATCGCGTCGTAGCTGATAGGATAGGCGCGGCCGGGGCTGACCTCGATATTCCCTTCGTTGCGGGCATAGCCGCGCTTGTCGACGATGCGGCGGACATTGTGCGAGTCCATGTTGTACGATCCCATGCCGATCGGTCGAGGCGTCGGCTTGGCGCCGCGCAAATGCGGTTCGGCCATGACGAAGTCCGACACCATGCGCCGCGCTTCGCGCACATAAAGCTCGCGCGGCCAGTTGCCGTTGCCGGCGAATTCGTCCTTGCAGAGACCCCAGCGCGCCATTTCCGCCCGCGTTTCTGCCGGGACGCCCGGATCGTTTGCCATGAACCAGAGCAGGCCCTGCTGGTAGGTGACATGTTCACGGATGATCGCCGCGCGCTCGGCATCGCTGCCTTCAGGATAGCGATAGTTCGTGCCTATATCGTCGAAGGAAAAAGCCCCAAAATTGTTGGTGTCGGTCTTGCCGTTGGGGATGCGGTCGAACTTCTGGAAGAAGTTGCGGAAGCCCGCGTCCATATAGCGTTGGAGCAGCGCATATTGGCGCGCGTCATAACCGGCGGGCTTGGCGAAGGGGACGCGGTTTGCCGGGACGTCAGTCAGGCACATGCGGAACGTGTAGGCCTGTATCCGGTCGTCAGCCGATCCATCCGGCGCGAGTCTGTCCGCCGTGATGCGGGGCAGCAGACCACTGGCGGGATTACCCGGCTGGACATAGGGATCGACGTCGAGCGTGAATTGATGGTTGGTGCTGTTCGCCATCTGCACGCCGTTCAGCGTCTCGCCATAGGTGGCATTGGCCTCGCGTCCCACGGCGAAGCGGACTCCTGCGCCTGCCATCAGGTCGCCTTCATAGGTGGCGTCGATGAAGACGCGGCCGGTAAAGCGCTCGCCCGATCTGGCGCGGAAGGCGACGATCTTGCCACCCTTCACCTCGACCGCGCCGGGGCGGCGATCGATGGGACGGGAGCGGATCACGGGAACGCCCGAGTCCTTGAGCCAGTCTTCGTAGATGCGTTCGGCGACCTTCGGTTCGAACTGCCACATCGCGCCGTCATCGATGAAGTTGGGCGCCTTTGCCGGGCGCTTGGCGAGGTTCCAGGCGGCGGGTTCGTCATAATGGCGCTTCACCCGGCGATAGAATTCGAGCGAAAGACCGCCGATCGCGCGATGATTGCCGGTATCCGACCAGCTGAGGCCATTAGTCGTCATGCCGCCGACATAGGCATCGCGACAGACGAGCAGGACGGTGCGGTCGAAACGCCGCGCCTCGATCGCGGCGATGACGCCCGCCGAGGTGCAACCATAAATAACGATGTCCGCCGACCGGGGCGATGCGCTTTTCGTGTCGGTGCTGGCTCCGCTGGAAAGGAGCGCGGCGGCGGCGAGCAGCAGGGGCTTGAACCGGGTTCGCATCAGAAGGTCGCCGCCACGCCGAAGAAGAAGCGGCGGTCTTCCCGCAGCGAACTTAGGAGCCTTGCCGGGTCTTGCAGATATTGCCGTTCGATCGATCGGGTGAGGTTGATCGCCTCCGCCGTCAGCCGGATATTGCTGGTCAGGTTGATCTGCGCCGATGCGTCGAGTTGGCCGCGCGCCTGCATGTAGGAACTGCCGCCCGATGCGGCGCTTCCCTGACCCTGAAGATATTTGCTGCGGCGGATATAGGCGACGCGGACCGATAGCGTCTTGTCCTCATAATAGCCGATGAGGTTGTAGCTATGCTTCGACAGGCCGGGCAGCGGCAGCGCAAGCTGGGTCGCTTCGTCCACCAGCGGCGTCTTGCTATCGACATAGGTGTAGTTGGCCTGAATGCCCAGATTGTTGAACGGCGCGGGCAGGAAGCGCAGCGATTGCTGATAGGCAAGCTCCACGCCCTTGAT
>CAJYHD010000770.1 GCA_913773715.1 uncultured Sphingobium sp. | reverse complement strand
CCTGCCCTGGACCTGGCGCGCCCTGCCCACTGGATACGCGCGTGCTATCCTGCTGTGGTTCCGCGATAACCGAACCGGGCAAAAGCGCCGCCCCCGGCACGGCGGCAAGAAAAGTTCGACGACGCATGATGGCTACTCCGCGGTTTTGATGCGCATCCTCACCAAGGTCCCGGACAAGTACAAGGCGCATCAACGCGTTTCGGGTCTGCCGTTCGTTCAGCGTACCGGCTTTGCCCCGTTTGCGCTTGATCGTCGCCCGCCAGCTGAGAATCGCACTCGAATCGCAACGAAACTGGTAGGCCTCTATCCTGCGACAAGCGCATTCAGCATGCCGGTCACTCGTTCTCGTAAATCTGGCTCACGCGTGATTTCGAGCATCGCGGTAAGGCTGGCGCGAGCGGCGGTTACGTCATTGTCGATGAGTTCCAGTCGGGCACGCTCCCACCAGGGATGGGGATAGTTGGGCGCAATCGACGTCATCCGGCTGTAAAGCACCAGTGCCCGCCGACCTTTGCCAGCTTTCTCTGCCCGGGTTGCCTGATTGAGCAGCAGCCGAACAAGCATCGCCCGGTTCTCCATGGTCGCTACGTGCCGCACTGCGGCCGAGGCGCCGCCTTTTGCCGAGGCCAGCAACGCGGTGATCTGTTCGACACCAACGACAGCGCCCCCGCGGAAGGGATCGATGATGACAGGTTTAGCCTCATGCCCGACCATGACTAGCACATGTCCTGGCACGTTCAGTATCTCGGCAGCCCAGCCGATGCGTCGAGCCGCGGCAACGTACAGGATCGACAGGCTGATCGGCAGACCGCGCAGACGGTCGATAACGCGGATCAAGTCGGCATTGTCAGGATCGTCGTACGTCTCCGCGTCACCTGAAAAGCCGAACTCCTCGGCAAGCACCTGTGCGAGGCAGCCAGCACGCTCCGAAGGATCGACAACACCGGCACCTACCCCGTCGAGCCGCGATGCAATGTCAGAAAGCACGTCCTCATATGGGCCAATGTCGATCTTGTCGTGATCGAGTAGCGCCAGCGCGAGCGCGGCTTCGTCCAGGACGATGTCGTCATCGTCTACTAGACCCAGGTCTTCGAGATTATCCATGCCTTCCAAGATGGTGTTCGCTTTAGTTTGCGCAAAGGGGGGCAGGCTTCCAGCTGTTATCGGTCAGCCACACGGACACCGACCCAACATGCGCCATTCGAAGCCGCTTCACCGCTCCCTGGAAACCGGTCGCTCGTTCAGGCGCTGCTGAACGGCAGAAATTGGGCCGCATGCGGCCAGGCAGCTTCTGATCGGCTTAACCACGATAGCAGACATCAACGGTCCGGGGGCTGTGGCGACGATATATATGGACATGCGTCGCAAGCATCGATCGCCACTTTGACGGAGCTCTGACGCTCACTGAGGCTGTTGGCGCGATCGCGGAACAGATGACGAATCATCGGTTCCCAAGTTCTGCGTTTTGTGAGATTCTGCTGCGCGACGCAGTGGGCGTTGCCCGGTATCGGTCCGGTAAGCCTGCCGCCACACAAGGTGGGGAAGCGACGATAGAAGAATGGCAGACCACAGCGCAATCGAATGGACCGACGCTACGTGGAATCCGGTGACGGGGTGCACGAAGATTACGGCTGGCTGCGATAATTGCTACGCGGCGCGTTTTTCCGAGAGGTTTCGCGGCGTGCCGGGCCATCCGTTCGAACACGGTTTCGATCTGACGCTACGACCAGAACGTGTAGATCAACCGCTACGCTGGCGGCGTGGCCGCATGATCTTCGTCAATTCAATGAGCGATCTCTTTCACAAGTCGATCCCACGATCCTTTATCGATCAGGTGTTCGACACGATGGAGGCGGCTGACTGGCACGTGTATCAGGTGCTTACCAAGCGAAGCTCGCGGCTGCGGGATTACCTGATCGCCCGCTACGCGGATCTCGCGCCTCCTCCCCATATTTGGACGGGCGTCTCGGTCGAAGATCGTAAGGGGACCGCGAGGGTCGAGCATCTGCGTGACACGCCTTCGGCCGTGCGCTTCCTGTCGGTCGAGCCGCTGATCGGCCCGGTCGGGCCGATTGATCTCACAGGCATCCACTGGGTCATCGCTGGAGGCGAGAGCGGACCCAATGCGCGCGTGATGCACATCGATTGGGCACGCGAGATCCGAGACGCATGCCGCGATCAGGCCGTACCATTCTTTTTCAAGCAATGGGGGGGATTTCGCCCTAAGTCGGGTGGGCGCGAACTCGATGGTCGCGAATGGAGCGAGTGGCCGGCATCTCAGAGGAAAATTGGCTGAATGCTTGATCCGCAATGGTACGATGGCCGGGAACAGGCGCTGGTAAAGCACACCTTTCTCGACACCTATATGCCAGCGCAGATCCCTAAGATCGTCAGCTGGGCCGACGAATTCACGTATGTCGATCTGTTCGCAGGCCCTTGGCAGTCCCAGAGCGGTGACTATTCGGACACCTCGTTTGGGATCGCGCTCAGCCGCATGACCGAGGCCAAGGCGATGCAGGCCAAACTCGGCCGCACCGTAAAAATGGTCGCCCATCTCGTCGAGAAAAAGGCTGCCAAGTACG
>CAJYHD010000769.1 GCA_913773715.1 uncultured Sphingobium sp. | reverse complement strand
GCATGTTCCTGCCCGGCGATCGCGGCAATCCCTCAATCGAGATTTTGGGGAACGGCGACCGGATCGTCACGCGTCGCCAGGATCCCGAGACCGTCGCGGCGCTGGTGACGATCGCCAGGCACAATGGCTGGGAGGGGATCGATGTCGATGGATCACCCGAGTTCCGCAAGGCGGTATGGGCAGCGGGCACGCGCGAAGGGCTCGCCGTGCGCGGGTATGAGCCGACGTTCGAGGAATTGGCGAAGATGGACGCGCTGCGTCGCGAAGACGCAGGCCGACGCGAGCGCGATGCCGCCCGGACGGTGCCGCCCGCGGAGCAGGTGCCGCCCGTGTCGGAGCCCGATCCTGCGGTCCGCCCCGGCGATGCCGAGCGGAGCGGTGGGCGGGCCGGCGGAGGAAAGGTGGGCCGCGAGCTGTCGTCGGACGACGAACGACTGCTTCTAACGCTCAGCGCCTATACGCAGGACCGCAAAACGCTCGAGGAGAACGTCCGCGACGATATGTCGCCGGTGGAAAGGGCGTTTCAGTCCGAGCGGCTGGCTGCAAACCGCGAGGTGCTTGGCGGTGTGCTCGACCGGGTGCTGGAAAGCAAGGCGCTGGTCAGCGCCTTCGCCACGGCCGGGTATAAGCCGAACGACCTGCGCAGGATGGCCAGCGCCGAAGCCTGGGACGGCGAGATCGCCGACGCGATCCATCTCCTTCGCTCGCGGTTGGACCGGCACAAGGTGGCGCGGGAGGTGCCCGCGTCCGATGTGGAAACCGATCGCGCGTACCGGGACGATCCGGAGGCGAGGGCGGCGCGCGAGCGCGGGCCGGCCCCGGAAACGCCGGGCGGGCGCGAGGATGGCCGGCACGTCGATACGGAGCGCCACCACGAGGGCGACGCGCTCGCCGATCTGTTCATGCACGGTACGGCCGAGCGGATCGCGGCCGAGCCACGTCTCGCTAACGCGCTTGAGGTGCAGTCCGTGATGGAACGGCACATCGGCGAGGTATTCGACGGCGACGTGGGTCAAACGTCCGCCGCGGCCCTCGAAAGCCGCCAGATGATCTCGGATGTGCTTCGACGCGGCCTTGATGTGTCGGTTCGTGAGCCGACCCCCGTCCGGCACATCGAGCCTGCACCCATCACCCCAGACCTGGAGAGGTAATCGCAAGCCATGGAGACCCGTATGAAGATTTCCCGCAACGTGGGACGGATGCTGTCCGATCGCCGTGCCCGGCAAGTCGTCGGCGTCGCCGGCGTCGTGGCTCTGATGGCGATCGCCCAGCCGGCGCTCGCACAGGACGGCACCGCCATCCAAACCGGCCTCAACACCATTCGGCAGTGGATGGTGACGATCGCCTCGGTGGTCGGTGTGATCGCCGTCATGGCCGTCGGCTATGCCAAACTGACCGGGCGGATGGATTGGGGCAAGGCGGTCACGGTGCTGATCGGGATCGGGATCATCTTCTCGGCCGCGACGATCGTCGGATGGATGGGCGGGTCGGCCTGACATGGACGACAAGCTCGCCGAGGATAAGGTCTACCTCGCCCTGACCAGGCCGTCGGTGTTCATGGGACTGCCGCTCGAGGCGATCCTGCCGATCATCATGGTCTGCATGGTGACTTGGGGGATTTTCCACAATCCCTTCTACCCGCTGGCCTTGTTCGGCGCGCTCTACTTTCCGGCCCGGATGATCTGTCACTACGACTTCAATGCCTTTCGGCTTTGGGGCCTGTGGTTTCAGACCGGCTTCATCTCGAAGAACCGCAAGTTCTGGGGCGGCGGGAGCTATTCTCCCGTCCGCCTCTCCAAGGGCGTGAAGCGGAAGCACTTCGGCAATGACTGAGTTCAAGCTCAAGCATAAGAAGATCGCCCGGCGCGAAGAGGATGATATCAAGTTTATCCCCTATACGCGGCACGTCGACGATACGGTGGTGGCGCTCGAAGACGGCTCGCTCATGCGCATGTACCGCGTCGACGGGCGGCCGTTTGAGACAAGCGACATCGCGGACCTCAATAGTTGGCACAACAAGCTCAACGTCGCCTGGCGGTCGATCGGAGACGATCGGGTCGCGCTGTGGACGCATCTGGTGCGTACCGCGACCGATCCGGCGCTCGAAGGCACGTTCCACTCGGCCTTCGCACGGGGGTTGCAGCAGAAATATGCGGACGCCCTGAGAGAGAAGGTTCTCTACCACAACGAGTTCTACGTCACGATCCTCGTGCGGCCGTCGAAGATGGCGTCCGCTCAGTTGACTCGGCTCTTTGCGAAGCGGACCGCCGGCGCGGAGATCGACGATGCCGCGCTGAAGATCATGGCTGACAAGTGCCGCGACTTCGAGAAGCTCCTGGCACAGGTCTCGCCGCAGCCGCTGTCGATCTACAGCCGCAACGGCGTGCTGTTTTCACGGCCGATGGAGGTGCTGCACTTCATCCTGACCGGCGACCGCATCCGCGTGCCGCTGCTGAACGGACGGCTCGGGCAGGCGCTCTATACTTCGCGCATCGTCTTCGGGCGCGAGGCGGCCGAGATCCGCCTGCCGCACACGTCGCATTATCTCGGTATGTTCGGCATCCGCGAATATGTGGCGTCGACGCGGACCGGCCAGTTCAACAGCCTGCTGACGCTCGATTTTCCGTTCGTGCTGACCCAGAGCTTTGCGCCACTGGTGAAATCGGTCGCGAGCGAGCGGTTCACCAAAAAATACAAGCAGATGGTGTCCTCGGACGATGCCGGCGTCAGCCAGGCCGAGGAGCTGCTCGACGGTGTCGATGACCTCATGCAGAACCGCTTCGCGATGGGCGAACACCATCTGTCGATCGCGGTGATCGACGACAATCCGAAGCGGCTGCTGGAACGGCTGTCGATCGCGCGTTCGGCCGCAGCCGACACCGGCATGGTGATGGCGCGGGAGGACGTCGCGCTGGAGGCCGCCTTCTGGGCGCAGCTCCCAGGCAACTTCAAAATGCGGGCGCGGCCGGCGGTGGTGAACAGCCGGAATTTCGCGGCGCTGAGCCCCTTCTATACCTTCCCGGCGGGTCACAAGTCGGACAACCACTGGGGCGAGGCGGTCACGCTGCTCAAGACCCGCGCCGGGTCGTCCTACTGGTTCAATTTCCATCGTGCGGATGTCGGGCATACGCTCATCATCGGCCCGACGGGGGGCGGCAAGACCGTCCTTCAGAATTTCCTCCAGGCGCAGCTCGAGAAGACCGGTGCGAAACAGGTGTTCTTCGACAAGGACCGCGGCGCCGAGATCTTCGTGCGCGCCTGTGGCGGCACGTACCTCAGCCTGCGCAACGGCGAGCCGACCGGCTTTGCCCCGTTGAAGGGGTTGACGGAGAGCGCGGCCAACATCGGCTTCCTGCGCCAGTTCATCCGGGTGCTCGTGCGGCGGGAGAACCG
>CAJYHD010000768.1 GCA_913773715.1 uncultured Sphingobium sp. | reverse complement strand
ATTTGTCCGGTGAATGGGATGCGTTGCCGCGCACATAGCGACGAAGGTGGCCGGGGGCAACCTGTGAGGTTCCCGCCCGGCCATCAGGTCCTTCTGGTCAGGCGGCCGCCGCCATACGCTGATCCGCCGCCGCGATGATCGGCTCGAACTTCGCGGCACTGAGGCTCGCGCCACCGACCAGGCCGCCATCGACGTCCGCCACGGCCATCAGCTCAGCGGCATTGTCGCCATTCATCGACCCGCCATAGAGGATGCGCACGGCGTCCGCCTCTGCGCCGATCCGGCTCGCCAGCGCCGCACGCAAAGCGGTGTGCATGGATTCGACCGCATCCATCGTCGGAATGCGCCCCGTACCGATCGCCCAGATCGGTTCATAGGCGATCGCCAGCCAGTCCGCCGCCGCGCCCTCGGGCAGAGACGCGAGAAGCTGCGCCGACACCACCTCTTCGGCCCGTCCGGCGTCGCGCACGTCGATCGTCTCACCGACGCAGAGAATGACCTTCATCCCAGCCTTGTGCGCGGCGGCGGATTTGGCCGCGATGTCGGCGTTGGTTTCGCCGCGCGCCTCGCGTCTTTCGCTATGGCCCGCGATCACCCAGGTCGCGCCCGCCTCCATCAGCATCTCCGCCGACAGCGATCCGGTGTAGGCACCGCTGATATCCATATGGCAGTTCTGCGCGCCGATGAAGGCCGCGCCGCGCCGTTCCGATCCCGCCATAATCAGCGTCGCGGGCAGGCATAGCCCAACCTCCACGGATGGGTGCGCCGCGGCTACGCGGCCGATCGCCTCCACCTCATCGAGATGCGCGCGCATCCCATTCATCTTCCAGTTGCCGACAACCAGCTTTCGCCTGCTCATCCGACCTGTCCCTCTTGTTTATTGCTGCACGTCGCCCGCATCGCGTTCCATGCCGGCATCGCTGCCGTCTCTCCCCGGAACAGGACGGGACTTGGATAAAGCCGATGAACGGCGCGCGGCCTTTTGTCCAGAGGCGTCCCCCAAGCGCGCGCTATGGACAAAGGGGCGCGTCCGCCCCTAAAGCGGGCCGCCTTCACGCTGTTGTTCGGACGTTTTCATGCTGACTGTCTTTCGTCGCTTCATCCATTCGAAATTCGGGGCGGTGTTTGCCATCCTGTTCCTGGGCGTCATCGCCGCTGCATTCGTCATGGGCGACCTGAGCAGCGGAAAGTTCGGCACCAGCCTTGGCGGCGGCAGCACGGCGGCAAAGGCTGGCGGTTACAAGCTCAGCCAAACCGAGCTTCAGGACCGCATCCAGCGCGTGTTCGAAAATGCGCGCAAATCCAATCCCGGCCTTCAGATTTCGGACTTCTTCGCGCAGGGCGGCGGCACGCAGATTTATGAGCAGCTGGTCGGCGCTTTGACGCTCCGCGCCTTTGCCGACGATCAGGGCGTGCATATCAGCAAGCGCCTGGTCGATGCGCAGATCGCGCAGATCCCCGCCTTCCAGGATGCGGCAGGCAATTTCAGCCAGGATGCCTTCCGCCAGCTGCTGGTCCGCGAGCGGCTGACCGAACAGGCGATCCGCGACGACATCAGCCGCGAAATCCTGCAGCGCCAGATGCTGGCCCCGATCGGCCTTGGCGTGCGTCTGTCCGACAGCCTCGTGACGCCCTATGCCTCGCTGCTGCTCGAAGGACGGCAGGGTACGGTCGCGGCGATCCCGGCGATCGCTTTCCTCGACGACAAGAACCCAACCGACGCGCAGCTGACGGATTTCTACAAGAAATATAGCGCGCGCTACACGATCCCCGAGCAGCGCCGCATCCGCTATGCCATCATCGATGCGGATCGCTTTGCGCAGGCGGCGCAGCCGACCGACGCGGAAATCTCGGCCTATTATAATCAGAACAAGGCCGCCTACGCCGCCAAGGAAAGCCGCTCGGTCGAGCAGCTGGTGCTGCCGACGCAGGCGGGCGCGAAGGCGATCGCCGATCAGGTGAAAGGCGGCAAGTCGCTCGCCGCCGCCGCGCAGGGCGCGGGTCTTGCGACCTCGACGCTTGCCGACCAGAGCCGCGAGGCGCTTGGCAGCGTGGCGGGCAAACCGGTTTCCGATGCTGTGTTCGCGGCCAAGCAGGGCGAGTTGGTCGGCCCGGTGCGCGGCTCGCTCGGCTGGCTGTTGCTGCGCGTCAGCAGCGTCAAGGAGACCCCGGCCCGCCCCCTCGCCGCCGTGCGCGACGAGATCGTCGCCCAGTTGCGCACGCAGAAGGAAAAGCAGCTGCTGACCGACTTCACCGGCAAGATCGAGGATCAGGTGTCCGATGGCGGCACGTTCGAGGAGGTCGTCAAGGACAATGGCCTGAAGCTCGAAACCAGCCCGCTGCTGCTCGCCACCGGCAAGCAGGTGAAGGATTCGGTCTATGACGCGCCTGCCGACATCAAGCCGCTGCTCGCACCGGTCTTCGGCATGAGCGCCGACGATGACGCGCAGCTGATCCCGATCACCCCCGACAAGCGCTATGCGCTCGCCGCCCCCGGCGATGTCGTCGCTGCCGCTCCGCCCCCGCTTGCCGAAGTCAAGCAGCTGGTGCTGGCGCAGTATAAGCTGAATGCGGGCAACGAGAAGGCAAAGGCGCTGGCCGAGCAGATCCGCACCGAGGTCGCCAAGGGTACCAAACTCGCCGACGCGATCGCTGCTGCCGGTGTGAAGCTGCCCGCGCCGCAGACGCTGGGCGGTCGCCGCGCCGACATCATGCGCGGCCAGCAGCGTCCCCCGGCCGAGGTCGCCATTCTCTTCTCCATGGCGGCGAACAGCGTCAAGACGCTGCCAATCGGTCAGGATCGCGGCTATTTCGTCGTGCAACTGAACAAGATCGATCGCGGCGATGCCAAGGGTCAGCCTGATCTGCTCAAGCAGGTGAGCGGCCAACTCTCCGACGTCGTGGGTCAGGAATATGGCCAGCAGTTCACGCATGCCGTCGAAAAGCAGCTCGGCGTCAAGCGCACCCCCGGCGCGGTCGCGCAGGCACAGCGCGCGCTGACCGCCAACAATGAGAGCGCACAGTAAGTGACGACACCGGGCGGGGATGGCGTAGCGAGTGCGCGTGCGGCACTGGCGCGTGGGGAATCGGCGCTGGTATGGCGGCGGCAGATCGCCGACACCGACACGCCGATCTCCGCCGCGTTGAAGCTGTTCGAGCCGGATCGCGGCGACTATCTGCTGGAATCGGTCGAGGGCGGCGCGGTGCGTGGCCGCTACAGCCTGATCGGCCTCGCGCCTGATCTCGTCTTCCGGGCGCAGGGGCAATCGGCGGAAATCAACCGCCATTGGGCAACCGATCGAGATGCGTTTGTAGCGCAGGAGGCCGATGCGCTGTCTGCGCTACGCGCGCTGGTGGCGGAATGTCGCGCCGAAATGGACCCGGCGCTGCCTGCCGCACTCGCCTGCCTCGTCGGCTATTTCGGCTATGAGACCGTGGGCCTGGTGGAAAAACTGCCCCGGCCCGCGCCCAACCCGATCGACCTGCCCGACATGCTGTTCGTGCGGCCGACCGTCATCCTGATCTTCGATCGGCTGGCTGATGCGCTCTATCTGGTCGCACCGGTATGGAAGGGCAGCTTCAGCGACGCCGACCGCGCGATTGCCGATGCGCTCGAGCGGATCGACGCTACCGCCGCGCGCCTGGCCGCCCCCCTGCCCACGCTCCCGCAGCCTGCCGAGGTTTCCGACATCGCCGTCACGCCGGTGCTGGAGCCGGGCCGCTACGCGCAGATGGTCGATCGGGCGAAGGACTATATCGTCGCAGGCGACATCTTTCAGGTCGTGCTGGCGCAACGTTTCACCAGTCCCTTCACGCTTCCGCCGATCGCACTGTACCGCGCGCTGCGCCGGATCAATCCGTCACCCTTCCTCTATTATCTCGACCTGCCGGGCTTTGCGCTGATCGGCTCCTCCCCCGAAATCCTCGTCCGCGCCCGCGACGGCGAAGTGACGATTCGCCCGATCGCTGGCACCCGCCCGCGCGGCAAGACCGCTGTCGAGGATGCTGCGAA
>CAJYHD010000767.1 GCA_913773715.1 uncultured Sphingobium sp. | reverse complement strand
ATGCTGACCCAGGTCGCCGGTCCCGTCCATCCGAGCCGCGCCAGCTTGTCGAGCGCCACCTGACCCGCACCCGTCCCATAAGGCGGGTCCATGAAGATGATGTCCAGCGGCTTGCCCTGACCCAGCGACATGACGCTGCTCGACCGGATATCGGGCCTGACCCCCAGCCTCTCGCCATTGAAGCGGATCGCATCGAGCGCCGCCTTGTCCTGCTCCACGAACAGGCACGACGCAGCGCCCCGCGACAGCGCCTCGTAACCGAGCGCACCCGACCCGGCAAAAAAATCGCCGATGGCGAGACCTTCGAACGATCCGATCCGGCTCGTGAGCATAGAGAACAATGTTTCGCGCGTCCGATCCGCCGTCGGCCGCGTCGCATCGCCCTTAGGCGCGACCAAGGGTCGCCCACGCCACTGCCCGGCGATGACCCTCACGCCGTGCCGCCCTTCAAGCTCTTACGGAAGGTGATGAGGTCATGCTGTCGGACCTCCTCGACCGCGCCGACCGGCATCTCGCCCAGCGTGAAGGGACCGTAGGCCGTTCGTATCAGGCGATTGACCTTTAGCCCCAGATACTCAAGCACCCGCCGGACCTCGCGGTTCTTGCCTTCAGTCAGCGTCATCTCGATCCACTGGTTGCGCCCGGTTCGCCGTTCCAGATTGGCTTCGATCGGACCATATTGCATGCCGTCGACCTCGATCCCGTCGAACAGATCTTCCAACTGCTGCTGGCTAATCTCGCCAAAGGCCCGCGCGCGATAGGTGCGCGGAACGCCGGTCGAAGGCAACTCCATCTGCCGCTTGAAACCGCCATCGGTCGTCAGCAGCAGCAGGCCTTCGGTGTTCATGTCGAGCCGCCCGATCGGCATCAGGCGGGGCAATCCCGCAGGCAGCCGGTCGTAGATGGTGGGTCGTCCTGCGGGATCGCGCTCGGTCGTCAGATATCCGCTTGGCTTGTGAAACAGGAATAGCTGGGCAGGGGGCGGGGCGGCGATCGCCACATCATCCACGGTCACCCCATGCAGCGAGGTGAGCAGCGTCGCGGGCGTATCGATCGCCACGCCGTCTTTGGCGATCCGGCCATCTGCGATCATCCGCTCGATCTCCCGGCGGGATGCGACACCGGCCCGCGCCAGCAGCTTGGCGATGCGCTGCGGCTCCTTGCCCTCGGCGGCGGAAACGCGCGCGGGATGCGGGTTTGCGGGCTTCGCAGGCCTCGACGGCTTGCGCTTCATCGGCGGGTTGGGGCGAGGCGATGCTGCATCCTTGCCGAAGCGGGCAGGGCGCTTAGGGCCTCCTGGTCCAGCCCGTCGCGGCGGTCCTGATTTCTTCGGCGGCTCCAAAGCCTATGCTTCCTTTTCCTTGTGACTGGCTCTGTCCAAACGGACAATATACCAGCTATGCGTTGAACGGTGCCGTCCCGTCGCTCTTGCGAGGCGCGGGCGTTCGTCATCCGGCAACCAGCCTGACAAGCGCGGCGTTTGATCGGGTGCATGGCGGAAAAAGGGTGGGCTTGGCAATGTTTTTCGGGCTGGTGAAGGGAGGCGCGCCGTCGCGAGCGAACCGCGTCATCGGCACCGTGCTGGTGGTGGAGGATGAACCGCTTGTCGCTTTCGATAACGAACATGCGCTGATACTCGCGGAATATCGGATCGCGGCGACCGTCGATGACTATGCCTCCGCCGTGGAAGTGATGGAGGCTGGCGGGGTCGATCTCGTCATCGCGGACATCAACCTGCGGGGCAGTCAGACAGGGCTGGACGTTGCGTGCCGTGCTTCGGAGCTGACCTTGCCGGTCCTGTTCGTCACCGCGACCTGCCCTATCGACGCGCAGGAACTTGCGGTCGGATGCCTCGCCAAGCCTTTCAGCGCCAAGGAGCTGGTGTCCGCGATCCGGGCCATCGATCTTGCGCTACGGGGCGCTCGCCGTGGCAAAGGGCCAGCCAATCTAACGCTTTTCCGTCGCTGACAGCCAAGCGCCCTTGTCACCGCGACGTCAGGCCATATGGTGGACGGCCAATATCGCGAGCCGGGGACGCACATCATCATGACCGACGCCATCGCAGGCAGCAGACGCTGGCGCGACGCCATCACGCCCTACACAGAAAAGGGGCCGCTCGCCGCCTTTTTTCTTGGGATATCGTCGGGCTTTCCTTTCGCGATGATCGGCGCCACGCTGACCACGCGGTTGGCGCAGGACGGCATCGACAAGAAGGCGGTGACGGCCTTCACGCTCGCTTTCCTGGTCTATAATCTCAAATGGCTCTGGGCCTGGCTAGTGGACGGTGTGCGCTTGCCGCTCATCGGCGCGCTTGGGCAGCGGGTGTCGTGGCTGTTGCTTACCGGCGTCTTGGTCATGGCCGCGGTTGCCAATCTGGCGCTGGTCGATCCGACGACAAGCCTGATCCAGACCGCTTATGCGGCGATCCTTGTCGGAGCGGCGGGCGCGACCTTCGACATCGTGATCGATGCCTATCGTATCGAGATGCTGAAGCCCGAGCAGCTGGGTGTCGGGTCCGGCATGTCGCAATATGGCTGGCGCATCGGATCGACCGCCGCTGGCGCGTTAGCGCTGGTGCTGGCGGCGCGTGTCGGGTGGCAGGGCGCGTACCTCGCCTGCGCCGTCTTCGCATTGCCTGCGATGCTGACGGGCCTGTTGCTTGGTGAACCGCCCCGCCGCCGGAATCCTGTGGAGCGTCGCGGGCTGAATGAGGTATGGGCTTCGATCGCAGGACCGCTGGTCGAATTCTTCCAGCGGCGCGGCGCGTTTCTCGTGCTGCTCTTCATCCTGCTGCACAAGATCGGCGATACGCTTGCAAACCTCACCTTCCGCCTGTTGTTCGACGACCTTGGCTACACGAACGATGAGATCGCGATCTACGATGTTGGCATCGGCTTCTGGGCCTATCTGGTCGGCATCTTCGTTGGCGGCATCCTGTACACCCGCCTGGGCCTCAAACGATCGG
>CAJYHD010000766.1 GCA_913773715.1 uncultured Sphingobium sp. | reverse complement strand
CCATCCGGCGATCGTCGCGATGTCATGCGTGCCGCTCATCGCAACCGCGCCAGCAGGATAGGCTTTTGCAGGCAAAAACGCGCCATCCTCGTCGCGCGAGAAAGGCATGACGGCCATTCCGTATATGCCCGCTTTGTCCAGCGCCTCGCGAAAGCCTGGAGGAAGCGTGCCGAGATCCTCGGCGATCACGACCGATCTTGCCCGCCACGCTTCCAGCTTCAACAGCCGCAGCAGATCGGCGAAGGGGTAGGATAGATAAGCCCCCTCACTTGCCGGCAAACCTTCCGGCACCACCCACAGCCGCTGCAATCCAAAGGCATGGTCAATGCGCATGCCGCCCCGGATCGGGATGTTCGCCCGGAGCATGGCGATAAATGGCGCAAAGCCGCGTTCCGCTAGTCCCTGCGGGCTGTAGCTTGTCAGTCCCCAATCCTGCCCCAACGGTCCTAGCGGATCGGGTGGCGCACCGATGCGCAAACCTTGCAGGAACGCGCCGGGATCGGCCGCTACTTCGAACCCGGCGGGATCGACGCCTACGGCCAGATCCGTGATCAGCCCGACCGCCATACCCGCATCGCGCGCCGCCTTCTGCACGGCCTCGAACGCTTGGCGAGCATTGTCCTGAAAGCAATTGTCGATATCGTCACGCGCGTTGACGAGCGTCTCCCGCAACGCCGCCATTTTCGCCGGACCGGCTATGGACCAGGCTATGAGGGCGTCCTGTGTCGCTGCGGAAGTCAGCGCTGCCTCTCCAAACAAAGAGTTGAGCGCGAGGCGGCTTGACGGTGAGTAGGGTGCGAACCGCCCAGGTTCGTCCGGGTTCAGGGCGTGTATCGGACTGATCGCGACTGCGTCCGCACCCGCCTTTCCCAGAAGGGCAACCGCTTGCACCAGCGTGCCGAAGTCACCGAAATCGCCTCGGCCGCGCAGAGAAGGAACCTGGATTGACACGCCCCAGTGGCGTCCCTCGATCGCAGGGCAGCGCTGGGGCGCGACGGCGATGCCGATCTCGTCGTTTCCCGTGACCAGCTTATAGTAGCCCGGCTCCGCCAACCCTTCGGATCGCAGCATAGCTGTAGAACTGTCCAGTTCAGTGTCGTCTTCGTCGAACAGGCGACCGCCCAGGATCGTGTCTGGCAGGGCGATCGGCCGGCCGCAATCTGCCGTGATCAGGTGCGGCAATCGCGACCGTCGATGAGCGATGACCTGACGACCGGCCGCGATCTGCGTATCTGTGTCGGCGGGCAATCCAAGCGCCGAAAGCACCGCCCGAAGCGACGCATCGCTGACCGTCTGCTCGGTCCGATCTGCATCGGTCCATTTTCGTGCAACACCCGCTTCCTCTGCGAGCCGGTGCAATATCATCACGGTGTGTCGATCCAAGCGGTCAGGCTCTCCGCCGCTCCGGGCGTGCCGGTCGCAAACAGCGCCTCTCGACTTGAAGCTGGGACGATCGCTTCCATCCCTAAATTGATCTGGAGCGTGAGCCGTGTGCCATTGCCTAACAGCCAAGACGCAACGACCGCCTGCTCGCCGATCGCCTGGGCATTCAGCGCCCGGCTGCCGTCCAGACCCGGCACGATATGCGTTCGCCGTAAATCAAGCAGCGAGCGGTAGAAGCTGCGCCATTCATCCGCATCCTCCCCCGGTACGACCTTCGATGCCTCGAACGTCGTCAACGCGTTGGGGTCAGGGATCTTTGCCCTCGCTTCCTCGCTGGCGAAGGCGGCAAAGCCCTTGAACTCGCGTCGCCGTCCTTCCCGTACCGCATCTGCCAGCTCGTCGTGAAAGTCAGTGAAGAACAGGAACGGACTGCGCGCGCCGACCTCCTCGCCCATGAACAGCATCGGAATGTGCGGCATCAGGAGCAGCAGCGCGGTTGCAGCCTTCGATTTCGGGAGGTTCGTCAGCTCAATCAGCCGCTCACCCATGGCGCGGTTGCCGACCTGATCGTGATTCTGAAGAAACGACACGAAGGCCGTCGGCGGGAGATGCCCGCTCGGCGTCCCGCGCTTCTTGCCACCCTGATGCGGCGACGGGTCGCCCTGATAGATGAAGCCCTGCTCTAAGCATTTGGCAAGGCGCTGCGCAGGCCGGTCGGCAAAGTCCTCGTAATAGGCGTCGGTTTCGCCCGTCAGCAGAACATGCATGACATTGTGGAAATCATCGTTCCACTGCGCGTCATAGCCGGCGGATTTGAGCCGATCTGCATCGTTGCGCTCATTTTCGAGCATCAGATGGACGTGCCGATCCGATCCTATCGCGGCTCTTATGTCTGCTGCCAAGGCGTCAAGAAAATCATCGTCACCGATCGCATGCACCGCATCGAAGCGCAGCCCGTCGAAACCATAGTCATTGAGCCACATTAACGCGTTTTCGCGGAAATAGGCCGCGACCTGCGCCCGATCGACCGCGACCGCGCCACCCCATGGCGTCTGCCTGTCGGCGTGGAAGAAGGAGGAGGCGTAGGCTCCCAGATAATTTCCGTCCGGTCCGAAATGATTATAGACGACATCGAGGAAGATCATCAGCCCATGCGCATGCGCCGCATCGACCAGCGCGCGCAGGTCTTCTGGCGACCCATAGGCTTCGGCAGGCGCGAAGGGCAGCACCCCGTCATAGCCCCAGTTGCGCGTCCCTCCGAACGCATTGACCGGCATCAACTCGACCGCCGTGACGCCCAACTCGGCTAGGCTCGGCAAAATCTCTGTTACGCCCACAAAACCGCCACAAGCGCCTACATGCAGCTCGTAAATGACCGTTTCGGCCCAAGGGCGTCCGTGCCACGACGCTGGCGGCTCACCAGGAGCAACCAGCACGCTCCATCCATGCACGCCGCCCGACTGCGCGCGCGATGCGGGATCGGGAATCGCGAGCGTCTCCTCTAACCGAAAGCGGTAACGCGCTCCGGCCGACGCATCGACGTCATATTCGAACCAACCGTCTTCCATTTGTCGCATGGGCCAAGCGCCGACGCCGTCGAGTTCAAGCATGACAGCTGCCCGGTCGGGCGCCCACAAACGGAAGCGCCAGCTGCCGTTTTCGATCGGCTGCGGTCCCCACAGCCTCATGCCGCGACTGGCTCCCCGGTCCAGCGCACCAATACCGCCGAGCGGGCTTCGACACGATACTCGTCACCGATGGTGAAAACATCGCGATCAGGCTGGGCGCTGTCGATCAGCACCTCGCGCTCCGCCGAGGGGGCAGGCAGGGTGAAGTCGATCGCATTGTCGCTGGCGTTCAGCATCAGCGTCACCGCCTCGACCGTGCCATCGTCCAGCTG
>CAJYHD010000765.1 GCA_913773715.1 uncultured Sphingobium sp. | reverse complement strand
CCATTGGGCGTCGTAGCAACCCGCGCGCAGGCGATCCGCGTCGTTCTTCTCATTCTCCAGGACCAGATGGACATGCCGTTCGGGCAGGGCCGCGCGGATTTCGCTCGCCATCCGGTCGAGAAAGCTGTCATTGGCGATCGCGTGAACCGCATCGAAGCGCAGCCCGTCGATCCGATAGTCGCGCAGCCACATCAGCGCATTGTCGACGAAGAAGCGATGCACCGGATCGGCATCGACCGCCACCGCGCCGCCCCAGGGCGTGTCGATTTCCTGATGGAAGAAGGCGCTGGCATAGGCGTTGAGATAATTCCCGTCCGGCCCGAAGTGATTATAGACCACATCGAGGAACACCGAAATGCCCAAGCCATGGGCGGTATCGACCAGCGTCTTCAACTCGGCGGGCGAGCCATAGGCCTCGGCCACGGCATAAGGCAGCACCCCGTCATAACCCCAGTTGCGGGTGCCGCCAAAGGCGTTGACCGGCATCAACTCGATCGCGGTAACGCCCGATGCGGCGATGGCGGGCAGCCTATCCCGAATACCCTCGAAACCGCCCAGCGTGCCCGCATGAACCTCCAGGATAACCATCTCTTCCCAAGGCCGACCGCGCCACTCGGTCGCGCTCCAAGCGAAACGTGGATCGACCACCACGCTCCAGCCATGGACACCACCCGATTGCAGCCGGGAGGCCGGATCGGGCACCGCCAGTTCGGCATCCAGTCGATACCGATAGCGCGTGCCCGCCGACGCAGGCGCCGTCGCGGTGAACCAGCCGGCACCGTCCCGCTGCATCGCCACGGAAGGCGCGCCGTCGATCTCCAGCGTCACCGCCTCTCGGTCGGATGCCCAGAGGCGGAAACGGGTGTCGGCGCCGTCGCGCAGTTCGGGGCCCCAGGCGGTCATGCCTCGATTGCATCCTGCCAGGTGATCAGCACGGCGCTTTGCGGCCCGACCTCATAGCTGTCGCCGATCTCGATCTCGCCCTGTTCGGGCTTGGCACTGTCGATCAGGACGGTGCGTGCGGCATGGGGCGGGGGCAGGGTGAAGGTGATCGGATCGGCCGAGGCGTTGAGCAGGAGCGACACCGCCTCGACCCAGCCATCTTCGGTCGCGATCGCGCGACGCATCATCAAGGCGCGGCCTTCCGGGTTGTCCCAATCCTCGGGGCTCAGTCGCTCGCCGCGTTCGTCCCACCATTCGATATCGTTGATGCCATGGCCCGGCGTGTCTTGCCCATAGAGAAAGCTCGGCGCGCGCAGCACGACATAGCGCCGCCGCAAATCAGCCAGTCGTGCGGTGAAGGCGATCATAGCCTCGCCCTCCTCCGAGGCGGCGGCCTTCCAGTCGAGCCAGCTGATCTCGTTATCCTGGCAATAGGCGTTGTTGTTGCCATGCTGCGTCCGACCGAACTCGTCGCCCGCCACGATCATCGGCGTGCCCAGCGAGGCGAGCAGGGTCGTCATCATCGACCGCATCACGCGACCGCGTGCGTCCTTGATGCCTTCATCGTCGGTCGGCCCCTCGGCGCCCCAATTTCGCGAGTAGTTTTCCGAATGGCCGTCGCGATTGTCTTCCTTGTTCGCCTCGTTGTGGCGCTGTTCGTACATGACGGTATCCGCCAGCGTGAAGCCGTCATGCGCCGCGAGCATGTTAAGGCTGGCCCAAGGCCGCCGCGCCCGCCGATCGAACAAGTCGCCAGAGCCCGCCAGCCGCGCCGCCAGATCGCCACGCTGGCCGGGATCGCCACGCCAATATTTGCGCACCGTGTCACGATACTTGTCGTTCCACTCGGAAAAGCCGGGCGGGAAATTGCCGAGCTGATAGCCGCCGGGTCCGATGTCCCATGGCTCGGTCAGCAACTTCAGCCGGCCTAACACCGGGTCCTGGCGCAGCACGTCGAAAAAGGCCGAACCCGGATCGAAGCCATCCGCCTCGCGCCCCAGGGTCAGCCCCAGGTCGAAGCGGAAGCCGTCGACCCCGAAGCTGGTCGCCCAGTAGCGCAGCGAGTCCGCCACCATCTGGATCACCCGCGCCTTCGACAGGTTCAGCGTGTTACCGGTGCCGGTGTCGTTGATCGTGTAGCGCGGCTGATCCTGCACCAGCCGGTAATAGCTGGCATTGTCGAGCCCACGCCACGACAGGGTCGGGCCCTTTTCCGATCCTTCGCAGGTGTGGTTGTAAACGACGTCGAGGATGACCTCGATCCCCGCCTTATGCAACTTGTGCACCGCGCGGCGCAGTTCGTCCTGGGTATCGGTCGCGAAATAGGCCTGCTCAGGCGCGAAGAAGCCGAGCGTGTTATAGCCCCAGTAGTTGCGCAGCCCCTTTTCCTGCAGGAACCGATCCTGCGTGAAGCTGTGGATCGGCAAAAGCTCGATCGCGGTGACGCCGATGCGCTTCAAATGTTTGATAACCGCGGGATGGCCGAGCCCGGCATAAGTGCCCCGCTCACGCGGTGGGACCAGTTCCATCAGCTTGGTCAGGCCCTTCACATGCGCTTCGTAGATCACTGTTTCGGACCAGGGCGTGTTGGGCTTCACGTCGCGCGACCAGTCGAAATGATCGTCGACCACCACCGCCTTGGGCATGGCGGCGGCACTGTCGCGCTTGTCGAAGCTCAAATCCTCCTTCTTCGAGCGGATCTGATAGCCGTGCAGCGCGTCGGTCCATTTGATCTCACCGTGCAGCTTGCGGGCGTAAGGGTCGAGCAGCAATTTGTTCGGATTGAAGCGGTGCCCGGCCTCAGGCTCGTAAGGCCCATGCGCGCGGTAGCCATAGAGCAGGCCCGGCCCGACATCGGGGAGATAGCCATGCCAGACCTCATCGGTGCATTCGGGCAGGGTGTAACGCTTCAGCTCGCGCTTGCCCTGCGAGTCGAAGATGCACAGCTCGATGCGGTCGGCATTGGCCGAGAACACGGCGAAATTGACGCCCTCTCCGTCGAAGCTGGCGCCCAACGGATAGGCGGAGCCGGGCAGGATCTGGTCGGGCAATTCGGTCAAGAAATCTCTCCGGCAAAAG
>CAJYHD010000764.1 GCA_913773715.1 uncultured Sphingobium sp. | reverse complement strand
GTATGACCAGAAGGCGGTCTATGCGCAGGCGGATTATGAACTGTTCGACGGCTTCAAGATTACCGCAGGCGGTCGCTACACCATCGCGAAATATACCTTCGACGCCTTCACTGCAGGCCCGTTGTTTACGACGAACGGCCAGTCCGACACGCTAAAGACGACCAGCAAGAACTTCACGCCCAAGATCGGCGTGTCCTATCAGGCGGATCACAATAACTTCTTCTACGCCAATGCGGCGAAGGGGGTGCGGGGGCCGGGCGTGTCATCGGCGGTCGGTGCGACCTGCGCCGCCGATGGTGCGGCGATCGGCTTCGACCCATTGTCTTCACGCTCGATCAATCCTGACTCGATCTGGAGCTATGAGGCGGGCAGCAAGAACCGGCTGTTCGGTGGCAAGCTGCTGGTCGATGCGTCGGTTTATCGTGTCGACTGGAAGAATGTGCAGACGCTGCTGGTGCTGCCAGGATGCCAACAGCAGATCATGCTCAATCTGGGCAATGCGAAGATCGACGGCTTTGATCTCGCCACGACGATGCGGCCTTTCACCGGCCTGACGTTGGGCGCATCGGTGTCCTATACCAAGGCGCGGTACACGACCGACATTCCGGGGCCAGGCGGGGTGACGATCCGCCGGGCGGGCGAACCGCTGCCGGTCGCGCCCTGGTCGGTGCAGCTGAACGGTGAATATGCGCAGCCGGTGGGCGAAGGCGAGCTATATGGTCGCGCAGACTATACCTACACCAGTCACAACGACACGCCGCTCAACGTCAGCTCTCCGCTGGTCGATCCCGCCATACCGCGCGCACCTGCGACTTCACTTCTCAATCTGCGGTTCGGCGGGCGGTTCGACGTCAATGGCAAGCAGGATGGCGACCTCAGCCTGTTCATCAACAATGTGACGAACAGCCATCCGATCCTCAGCCTCTTCCATGAGACGCTGGATTCGACCTGGTACCGTTCGGGCACGTTCCGCCCGCGCACCGTCGGACTGACCTTCACGCTGCGGCGCTGAGGTAGACGAGCTGACAAAAAGGCCGGGGCGTCCAGCGAACGCCCCGGCCTTTTTTTTGATCTGACGTTGCCGATCAGTCGAAGGTCAGGTCGACGCGTTGCGCATTCATCGCGTAATAGGGCATGTACCGACGCAGGAATTCCGCTTCGATGCGGCTGTGATCCTGCGGGTCCTTCGCCTTTTTCAGCGCCGCATCCAGCAGCGCCTCATCCTTGCCGAACGCCCGGATACCCTTGGCGTCTGCCCAGACGATCCAGAACGACTTGCCATCCGGCGCGATCCAACCCGGAGCAATCTGCGGCGAATAGGCGCAGGCCTGCGCGTCACCGTCAGGCGTCCATGCCACGTCCTCATGCACCTGCCGCCAAGGACCCCATGGCGTATCGGCGACCCAGAAACCGAAATAGCTGGCCTTTCCGAACTCGGTCCTGCCTGCGGTAACGCCGATTCCGGCGCTTGCCATCATGTAGAGGCCGAGCGCTTCATTGTAGATCACGCTCGGCAGCCAGCTTTCCACCACCAGATCGCCGGGAAACAGGTTGACGCTGTTGACCCAGCCTTCCGGGAAGCGATGGACCACGGCGCGTTCGGAAATGTCCTTCGACCATGAAGCCCGATCACCCGGCATGCACCCGGTGAAATATTCGTAGCTGCCGCGATCGGTCAGCCTGTCGGTCGGTGCGCGGAACAGCAGCAGCTCGTTCATCCGCCCATCGACATTGCCGTTGAGACCATAGACATACAGAAAGCCGTCGCGGTTGGCGCTATAGTCTCGACCCATTTGCAGGATCGACAGCAGGGAGAAGCATCCGTCCGGTTCGTCGAAGAAGGCAAGCGTCTCGCGTGACTGCTCGCTCCAATCCTCGAAATGGACGGGGCTGCTGCCATCCTGATTATGCCAGCTGCGGCCATTATCGTCGGACCAGATCAGCTTGGCTCCGGTCCAGTGGCGTGGCCGGTCTTCCGCGCGATCGAGCGTGCTGAAAAACTGATAGAGTCGCCCGCGTGCCGCCACCGTTCCATGGCCATGGTAGCGCGGCGCGTCCTCGGGCCGGACCGACATGTTGAGGTCAGGATAGTTCGGCAGTTCGTGGAAAGCGGGGCGGTCGGGCGGACCGTCGATCGACCAGAGCCGACTATTGTAGAAAGCCTTGGGTGGATCGGCCCAGCCCGGGCCGTCGTTGACGACGACGAATTGCCGTCCGTCGCGCGCCCAGCTCATCTTGTACCCGTCGCCAAGTCCGCCGAGACGAAGGATAGGCTTGTCCCGCCATGTCAGCCCGGTGACGCGCGGGCGGGGATCCTCCGCTTGCAAGGGGCGGACTCCGCCGACCATCGCAGCGCTCAT
Source organism: uncultured Sphingobium sp. (assembly GCA_913773715.1). Next base: position 2,907 of record CAJYHD010000764.1, on the reverse strand, counting down.
CCAGAGCGCCTGTTTGATCATGTCCCGCCGGGTCGACATCTCGCTACCTCCTCTATGGGCAGGCGCGGCGGTCCCGAACGGTCGCGGCAGGCGCGACGCCGTCGCAGCCCGCCGCCACCTGTGATTTACTTTTTCTTTTCCGTCGCCTTGTCGTCGGTCTTGCCCGGATCGGTCTTCATCGACACGGTTCCGTCGGCGTTCACCTTGAACAGCGGGTCTTCCTTGTCGCAGAGATATTCCTTGATCTCGTAATCGTCGTTCCGCTTGTAGCCGTAGGTGACATGATAGGGTTCGACGAGCCTGTCTGGGTCTTCGATCACGATCTTGTCTTCCAGCATGCCGGGCGCGGTCAGGCGAATGCGTTCGGTGATCTGCATCTTGGCGCTGTGCGGGATTTCGAAGAACTGTACGTCCTCACGAACGCCGCGCGTCGTGACCACCAGCGTGTCGCCTTCCCAATGACCGACCGAATAGCCGTAATAATTCGGCGACAATTCATCGTCGGCGGGCATCTTCTTGTTGAGGATGATGCGGCGCGTCTGCGTCAGAAACTCTGCGAGAACGGTGACCTGGCCGGGTGTCTGGAGGATCTGGAACGGGAAGATCGCGCCCATGATCGCCGGCATGCCTTCGGGCAGACACAGCGTGCTGGGATCGGCGAGCGGCGTTCCGGCCTTCAGCTTGGCGTCACGCTCGGCGCGCTTGGCCTTCCACTGGCTGGCATAGGGTTCCTTGAGCTTAGGGCCGCCATTGGGCACCGGCAGTTCCAGGAAGGTGTTCTCATCGCCGGCAAAGGGATCGGGATAGATTTCCCACACGCCCATGATGTTGGGTTCGGCGGTTTTGGCGGCCACCGTTGCCGCCGCTGCCTTCGGCGCGGTCGGCTTGGCGGCTTGCGCCACCGCAACGCCCGGCAGCGCGACGAGGGCGATCGCCGTCATCATCGCGAACTTGACTGATTTCATCCCGATCCTCCAAGTGATTGCCCCAGCGCAGCGGCCGCGACACGAATGGAGCGGCGAGCAGGAAAGGGCGGGCGGTCGCGCCAACCGCGCCACCCTGTTCTGTGCTTATCGGGTGGCCGATCCGATCGAGCGGCCACCCGTGATATCGAATTTGGTCACCAGGCCTTGAGCGTCTGGCCGTTCGGCAGCGTGACCGTCTTCAGCATGCCGCCCGGATCGCCGGTCCGCAGCGGGTAATAGGCGAAGTTCACCTTGTCGCCCGGCTTGATGGTGTTCACCTTCCAGCCTGCGCGGCTCATCATGTTGGTGCTGTTGCATTCGAGGATATATTTGGTGCCCTTGACGTCGATGACGACGAAGCTGTGCGGGTTGGTCCAGCGGAACTGGCTGACCGCACCCGTCGCCTGCTGGATCTTGGTCTGATCGAACATCGCGAAACTATGATGTGCGACGGCGGGAGCGGCTATGCCGACCGCCATCAGCGCCAGAGCAGAAAGGGTATTCTTGGTCACACGCATTATCCAACTCCGTTCATGGTCGACGCTGCCGACCCGTTAGCTTGTCCTGAAACGCGCCCTGCGCTCCGCGCGAGGCAGCTTGCTTCGCGTATCTGTCGCGCAAAGCCTTTGCTCCAACCGCTCTGGCCTGCATTCTGGAACAGATTGAAATCTATCATTTCTGCGGGCGTATCGAAGCCGATTACAGTTTTGAAACAGTTACATCGATGTTGTCGCGGCGACCGAAACGCGGAATTTATCGTGTCTGAGCCATATCCAAGGGACAGCTGCACCAAAAAGCAAAACGACCAGGTCCGGTCGGGACCTGGTCGTCGATATGCTACATAGCGGGGGCGGGCACCGCGGGGTGGCCGGGTTGGAGTCTAACCCTGCATCCCGCCCATCAGCGCATATTTGATTTCCATATAGTCGGCGAGGCCGTGGCTCGATCCCTCGCGCCCCTGGCCCGATTGCTTGACGCCACCGAAGGGCGCGACCTCGGTCGAAAGGATGCCTTCGTTGACGGCGACCATGCCATATTCCAGCTGCTCCATGACGCGCCAGGCGCGGCCGATATCGCGGCTGTAGAGATAGGCGGCCAGACCATAGATAGTGTCGTTGGCGATGCGGATCGCATCGGCTTCGTCCGTGAAGCGGATGACGGGCGCGACGGGACCGAAAATCTCGTCGCGGGCGATTTCCATCTCCTGCGTGATGCCGGTCAGGATTGTCGCGGGGTGGAAAGCGCCGTCCGCGCCCGTGCCGCCCAGACGCACGCTGCCGCCAGCCGCCTTGGCTTCCTCGACCAGTGTGGCGACCCGGCCTGCTTCACGCGCATCGATCAGCGGGCCGAGCGTCGTGCCGTCCGACAGCCCGTCACCCATACGCAACTGGCTCACCCGCGCCGCCAGCTTTTCGACGAAGGCGTCATGCACGCCATCCTGCACCAGCAGGCGGTTGGCGCAGACGCAGGTCTGACCCGCATTGCGATATTTGGACAGGATCGCGCCCTCGACCGCCGCATCGAGATCGGCGTCGTCGAACACGATGAAGGGCGCGTTGCCGCCCAGTTCCAGGCTGAGACGCGTCACCTGCTGCGCGGCCTGCGCCATCAGGATCTGACCGACGCGTGTCGATCCGGTGAAGCTGAGCTTGCGCACTTTAGGATGCGAGCAGAATAGCGCGCCGATCTTGGACGACGTGTTGCTCGGCACGATGCGGAACAGGTCGGCGGGGATGCCCGCATCCTGCGCCAGTTTCTCCAGCGCCAGCGCGGTGAGCGGCGTCGCCTCGGCAGGCTTCACCACGATTGAGCACCCCGCCGCGAGGGCGGGGGCAACCTTGCGCGTGATCATCGCCAGCGGGAAATTCCACGGCGTGATCGCGGCGCAGGTCCCCACAGGCTGGCGGATCGTGATGACGCGGCTGCGCGGCGAAAAGCCAGG
>CAJYHD010000763.1 GCA_913773715.1 uncultured Sphingobium sp. | reverse complement strand
CCGCCCATGTTCCACACATGCAGCCCCCGCTTCCGGCTGAACAAGCCCCGCCCGCGGATCTGATCGTCACTGCCTCCAAGCGCGACATTCCGCTGCTGCGCTATCCCGGCGTGGTGGAGTCGGTCGGATACGGCCTCTTCGTCGGTGGAGAGGCGGCGGCTGGCACCGCGACCCTGCTTTCCCATGTCGCGAGCCTCAGTTCCACCCATGCCGGAACCGGACGGAACAAGCTGTTCATCCGCGCCATCGCGGATTCGGGCGTTGCCGGACCGACGCAGGCGACGACGGGTCAGTATCTGGGCGACATGCGCCTGAACTACGCCGCCCCCGACCCCGATCTGCGACTCTACGACATCTCTCGCGTCGAAGTGCTGGAGGGACCGCAGGGTACGCTGTATGGCGCGGGATCGCTCGGCGGCGTCGTGCGGATCATGCCCAATGCGCCCAATGTTGTGGAATTTGGTGGACAGGTATCGACGGGCCTGTCGGCGACCCAACATGGCGATCCGGGCGGCGACGTTTCCGCGACGCTCAACCTGCCGATCGTGGCGGACAAGCTGGCGCTTCGCGTCGTGGGCTATGGCGTTCAGGACGGCGGCTATATCGACGATGTCGCGCGCGGAAAATCGGACATCAATCGCGTTCGAACATGGGGCGCGCGCGCGGCGCTCCGCTACGCGCCCAATGACGACTGGACGATCGATCTCAACGGCGTTTACCAGCATATCAAGGGCGACGATGCGCAATATGCGTCGCGCACCGTGGGACGGCTGGAGCAGGCTTCGTCCGTGGCGCAGCCCTATGGCTCCGACTATCTGCTGGGCAATATCCGGGTCGAGCGACAGTGGGACAATCTGCGCTTCGTGTCATCGACCGGATATGTTCATCACGACCTGTCCGAAAGCTACGATGCGACTCAACGCGACACGCCATCATCGCTGTTCCGGCAGGACAATCGGGTCCGCATCTTTTCGACCGAAAACCGGCTGGTGCGCGATCTCGACAATGGCCTCGGCTGGATACTAGGCGCGGCCTATCTGGAAAGCAGTTCGCGGATCAGCCGATCGCTGACCTCCTACGGGATGCCCGAACTGTTCCAGCGCGAGGTGATCCCCGGCGTGCCGCTTTATGGCTTGGGCCGTCCTGCGACCACGACTGGCGTTCGCAACCATATCAGCGAAGCGACGCTGTTCGGCGAAGCATCGTTCGAACCGTTCAAGGGGCTGATCGCGACAATCGGCGGGCGGGTCACCAACAGTCGTCTGTCGGGCGAAGCGATCGATCCCATCCTCGCGCTGTCCGCCGTCGACGTCGCACGTGCCGAAGCGCAGGCCGACCGCAATGAGCGGATGTTCCTGCCATCCGCATCGCTGCTGACCGATGCGATCCCCGGCCTGACGCTTTACGCCCGGTTCCAACAGGGTTTCCGTCCCGGCGGCCTGTCGGTCGACGACCAGCGCGTGCGCCGGTTCAAGAATGACCGCGTCTCGACCTTCGAAACCGGTTTCCGCAAGGGCGTGCCGGGCGTCGATGTCTTCGCGCTGTCGGCCAATTTCGCCTACACCGACTGGAACGATATTCAGGCGGACGTCACCGACCGGATCGGCCTGCCCGCCAGTGCCAACATCGGCGACGGGCGCATCTACACGGTGGAGGGGCGCATCGTGCTGCGCCCTGCCCCACGCCTCAGCTTCGATGGCAGCTTCATCTACAATGACAGCCGTCTGACCCGGCCCGCGACCTTCCTGCGCGCGCTGTCGTTTCAGGGCACATCGCTGTCCCTGCCCAACGTCGCCAATCTCGGCGGGCGCGCGGCGTTCGACTATCGCGCGCCGCTGGACGACATCATGGCGTTTCGCCTGTCGGGATCGGCGCGCTATGTCGGCAAGTCGCGGCTGGGCGTCGGCCCGATCCTAGGCCGGACACAGGGCGATTATGTCGATACCAGCCTGAGCGCGAGCGTGACGCGCGGACCGATGCAAGTGTCGCTGTCGCTCACCAACCTGTTCGACAGCGACGGTAACCGCTTCTCGCTCGGCACGCCGTTCGACCTGCAAGCGGACTATTATACGCCGCTTCGTCCGCGCACTGTGCGCGTCGGCCTCGACTTCGCATTCTGAACATAAGCGGCTTACAGCGCACGGAAACCGGTTAACCGTGCCGTCTCCCCTGCACGCGCGCAGATAAAATCGAGCGCGAACAGAGGAGACATCATGCGACATCTACTGGCCTGCACGGCCATCGCCCCTGTGCTGGTGGCGATCGCCGGGGCGGACGCTGCTGCGGACACGACGATCGGTACGGCGACCACGGCTCCCGTCCGCACCAGCACCGTAGCATCGGGCAATCGCGACAATATCGTCATCAGCTCCGCCGGAACGATCACGCTGACCAGCGGCACTGCCGTAACCATGGACAGCAACAACAGCGTCTCTAACGCGGGCACGATCACGATCAACGACGCCGACAATGTGACCGGCATTCTCGCGACGCCCGGCAGCAGTGGGGACATCACCAACAGCGGCACCATCACGCTGACGGAAAACTACACCGCGACGGATACCGACAATGACGGCGATCTGGACGGCCCTTTCGCCAAGGGCACGAACAAGAAGGGCATATGGGTTCAGTCCGGCGGGGCCCATACCGGATCGATCAACCATAGCGGCACGATCAATATTGAGGGCAATCAATCGTCCGGCATCCGCATCGATGCCCCGCTGACCGGCAATCTCTCCACCAGCGGAACGACCACGATCGTAGGCGACAATAGCCAGGGCGTTCTCGCCAACGCGGTCAGCGGCAACGTGACCTTGCGCGGCATGACGACTGTCACAGGCGCGAACAGCGTCGGCGCAGCGCTGTTGGGCGATGTCGGCGGCGCGGTGAAGATTCAGGGCACGATTTCCAGCACCGGATATCGCTCGACGACGCGCCCGACGGACGTCAGCAAGCTCGACGCCGACGATCTGCTGCAAGGCGGGTCTGCCGTGGTGATCGTGGGCAATGTGGGCGGCGGCGTCATCTTCGACGTTCCGCCGACCAATACCAGCACGACCGACACCGATGTCGACAAGGACGG
>CAJYHD010000762.1 GCA_913773715.1 uncultured Sphingobium sp. | reverse complement strand
GACGTGTGCTCTTCCGATCTCGAGATAATGCGCATCGTCACAATGCCTGCCCTTGCCTCGTACGTTAATTGATACTATCCAGTATCGTAACAAGAAGTCGAAACGTAAGGCGAGGGTGTGATGGGCGTGGTCCAAGACCGGGTGCATGTGCCGACTGTCGTGCCGGCGAATGGCAGCGTTGCGTGCAAGATCTTTCCGCACTCGCGCGACGGTGCTTCTTCCTCATCAACTTTTCTGATGCTGCCCGGCGGGCGAACGAGCTATTCCTGATCACTTGTTGCGGTCGCTGAACAGGAAATGGCTTCGGGCAAACCGCATGTCGTCTGTGCCGCACAGCCGCACTGGGGGCGATGCGAGGGCCGTTCTGACGGCGCGACGTAAAACGACGAAGCAGAAGCGCCTCCTTCGACTACGTCGCGCGACACGGCCTTAAGCCGCACGTCGACAAACCCCAGTTTCGGAACCTGAACCGCCTGGTCAGCGCGTGGCCGGGCAGATGGGAGTGTGCATGCCTGATTTCCCGATGCTGATCGATGGCGCCCTCGTTGCCGGGGCTTCCGAGCTTCCCGTGCTGAACCCGGCGACCGAACAGGTGGTGGCGGTGGCGGCGCGGGCGGATGCCACGCAAATCGAGGCTGCCGTCGTCGCCGCGAAGCGCGCGTTTCCGGCGTGGGCCGCCCGGTCCTTCGCGGAGCGCGCCGCCGTGCTCACCGCGATGGCGGGTGCGATCGAGGCAAATGGCGACGAACTGGCGAGGCTGCTCACGCTCGAGCAGGGCAAGCCGATCCCGCAGGCGCATGGGGAGGTCGCAAGTGCGGTCGGCATGCTCCGGTATTACGCCAGCGTGGAATTGCCCGTCGAGGTGATCGAGGACGGGCCGCAGCGTCGCGTCGAAATCCACCGCCGCCCGCTCGGTGTGGTCGCGGCGATCGTCCCATGGAACTTCCCGCTGGTCATGGTCGCCACGAAGATCGGTGCGGCGCTGATCACCGGCAACACCGTCGTTGCCAAGCCCGCCGCGACGACGCCGCTGGCGACGCTCAGGCTGGCGGCGCTGGTGCGGGATCTGGTGCCCGCCGGCGTGCTCAACATCGTGGCCGACGGCAATGATCTGGGTGATGTGCTGACCGGCCATCCGGACGTGCGCAAGATTTCCTTCACGGGCTCTTCGGCGACCGGCCGAAAGGTCATGGCGACCGCCGCCGACGACCTGAAGCGCATTACCTTGGAGCTGGGCGGCAACGATGCCGCGATCGTGTTGAACGATGTCGATCCCGACACGGTCGTACCGGCGCTGTTCCAGAGCGCGTTCATCAACAGCGGTCAGGTGTGCAGCGCGATCAAGCGGATTTACGTGGAAAGCGACGCGTATGACGCCATCGTCGATGGCTTGGCGGCGCTCGCACGCGACGCGGTGGTCGGCAACGGGATCGAGCAGGGCGTCCAGTTCGGACCGGTGCAGAATCGCGACCAGTATCGCCGCGTGCGCGCGCTGCTCGACGACGCGCGTGAGCAGGGCAGGGTTGTCGCGGGCGGCGACGTTCCCGAAGGGCCGGGCTATTTCATCCCCCTGACGGTGGTTCGCGACATCGAGGATGGCGTACGCCTCGTCGATGAGGAGCAGTTTGGCCCCGTCCTGCCGGTCATCCGGGTACAGGATGCCGAAGACGCGCTGCGCCGCGCCAACGCCTCGCCCTATGGCCTGGGCGGATCGGTCTGGTCCTCCGACGCCACGCGAGCCGCCGCCATTGCGGCGCGGTTGGATAGCGGCACGGCCTGGGTCAACAAGCATCTCGATTATGGTCCCACCGTCCAGTTTGGCGGCGCCAAGGCGTCAGGGATCGGCGTCGAATTCGGCGTCGAGGGGCTGCGCGAATTCACCCAGGCGCATGTCGTGAACATCGCGAAATGACGATCGATCCCACCCATCAGGAGGCTGCTGCCATGACTCTTTCACCCATGCCGGCCGCGGAGTCGGCCCAATGAAGGCCGCCGTCCTGCGCGAAATCGGCAAGCCGCTGTCCATCGAGGATGTCACCCTTGCCGATGTCGGGCCGCGCGAGGTGCGTATTGCCAACCGTGCCGTCGGCGTCTGCCACTCCGACCTGCATTTCGCCGAGGGGGCGGTCCCCTATCCGCTGCCGGCCGTGCTGGGCCATGAGGCGGCCGGCATCGTACTGGCCGTCGGTTCCGAGGTGCGATCGGTGAAGCCAGGCGACCATGTCGTCACCTGCCTGTCCGCCTTTTGCGGGCATTGTTCGAACTGCGTCACCGGTCGGCTGGTGAACTGCAATACGGGCGAGACGCTGCGACCGCCCGAGGCGCCGCCGCGGCTCTCGCAGGGGGGGGTGGTAATCCACCAGTTCGTCAACCTGTCCTCCTTCGCGGAAGAGTCGTTGATTCACGAGAATGCATGCGTCGCCATCTCGCGTGACATGCCCTTCGATCGCGCGGCGGTGCTCGGCTGCGCGGTGACGACGGGGGCGGGGGCCGCGATCAACACCGCGGGCATCCGGCCCGGGCAGACGGTGGCGGTGATCGGTTGCGGCGGTGTCGGCCTGTCGGCGGTCAACGGCGCCGCGCTGGCGGGTGCCGGCCGGATCATCGCGATCGATCGGCAAGCGGCCAAGTGCGAACTCGCACGCCGCTTCGGCGCGACCGATGTCGTCGTCGCATCGGACAATATGGTCGGGGAGGTCCTGGAGATGACCGCCGGCGGCGTCGATCACGCGATCGAGGCGATCGGCCTGCCGCAGACGGTCGCGGCCGCCTTCTACATGCTCCGTGCCGGCGGCGCGGCGACCGTGTGCGGAATGATGCCGATGGGCGCGAAGGTAGAGATCGACGGGCTGGCGCTGTTGCAGGAACGCCGCCTGCAAGGTTCGAACATGGGATCCAATCACTTCCCGGTCGATATCCCGCGCTACGTCCAATTCTACCTGCAGGGTCGGCTCAAGCTCGACGATCTCATCTCGCACCGAATCCGCCTGACCGAGATCGAGACCGCCTTCGATGAACTGCGCGGCGGCGCAAGCGCACGATCGGTCATCCTGATGGACTGAGCCGGATGCACCGGCGCCTGACCAACGACGACGACCAAAAAAACAGATAATCATATAGGGAGAGTGGGATGCAGAAATGGCTTTGGATGGCCGGCGTTGCGGCCATCGCATTTGTGAGCCCGGCGTTCGGGCAGGACAGCCCGCCGACGAGCGATCCCGTCAAGGCCCAGGATGCCGGCCAGGCGCCAGCCACCCCGCCAGGCGATGGCATCGCCGACATCATCGTCACTGCGCGCAAGACCGAGGAGAAGCTGCAACGGGTACCCATCACGGTAACCGCACTCAGCTCGGAAGGCATCCGGCAGCAGACGATTCAAACGACCAACGACGTTCAGTTTCACGTCCCCGGGCTGGTGCAAACGCCGGAGCCGCAAGGCGGACAGCCGGATTTTGCGATCCGCGGCACGCGCCAGCAGGGCGCTATCGGCAGCCAGGGCGGAGTTGCGGTATACATGGACTATACCCCGCTCCTGTCGACCAACGCGATCGCCTACTCGACCTATGACATGCAGTCGATCCAAGTTCTGAAGGGGCCGCAAGGGACGCTGTTCGGCAAGAATACCACCGGCGGAGCGATCATCTTCACCCCGAACAAGCCGACGCAAAAATTCGAAGGCTTCGTTACCGGCAGCTACGGCAACTACAACCGCACCGAACTGACGGGCATGCTGAACGTGCCGCTCACCGAAACACTGGTCGCGCGCGTATCCGGCAGCTTTGTACGCCGCGATGGCTATACCGAGAATGTGGCGACCACCGGAAACGGCCCCTCCAGCCTCGACAACGAGCGCCACGAATCTGGGCGTGTGATCTTGCGATGGTCGCCGACCGACCGGTTCACCAACGATCTGGTCGCCGAATATACCTATATCCACGACAACCCGATCAAAGGCATCACCGTCGCGGTCGCTGCACCGTGCACGCTGCTCTATGCCAATTGCGCGTCGGCCCTTGCCGAGCAGCAGAGCCTCGGCGCGCGCAAGGTCGATTTCGTCCACGCGCAGTTCGAACGGTCGCAGAACTGGGGTGTCTCGGACACCGCAACCTATGATCTGGGCACGCTGACGATCCGCAACATCTTCAGCTATCAACGCAACAAGAACGACGATCTGGAAGACAATGACGGGTTGTCGACGGTGCCGGTGTTGAGCGGGGAGAACCATACCCGGGGCCGATCCGTTACCAACGAGCTGGATTTCATCGGCAAGCTGTTCGACAACAAGCTCGATTATACGCTTGGCTTCTATTTTTCGAACAGCCGGTTCGACCAGCAATTCGACGTCCGTGTCTTCGATCTGCAATTCAATGCCGCCGGCACGGTGACGGGCGGGCTGCCTTCCTATTTCGGCGCTTCGCCGTCGATCGCGAACAACACCTTCTACACGCGGCAAAAGGCGGTGTTTGGCCAGCTCAACTACCATGTGACCGACCGATTCACGATCACCGCGGGCACCCGCTACACGCACGAGCACCAGCGCGCGATCACCCAGCAGTTCATGGGCACGATCTCGCTAACCAATAATGCACCGCGCTGTCAGACGTCGGAATTCTTCGCCGGCAATCCAGGGCTCGACAGCGCCGCCTGCATTGTCCGGCGGGAACAGGATTTCGATCCCGTCACCTGGAACGTCAGCCTAAACTACCAGGTGCAGCCCACGACTCTGCTCTATGCCAGCGTCGGCCGCGGATTCCAGGCGGGCGGCTTCAACACCCAAATTCCGATGGCGCAGTACCAGTCCTACGCAGCCGAGACGGTGACGAGCTACGAGACCGGCCTGAAGTCCGACTGGCATCTCGGCGGGCGGCCGATCCGGACCAACCTTTCGGTGTTCCTGTCCAAATATGACAATCAGCAGCGCGTTATCAACGATACGCTCGCCGGCGGCAGGACGTTCATCGCGACGTTCAACGCGGCGAAATCGACCATTTACGGCGGCGAGCTGGAGGTGAATTATCTGCCGACGCCTGCGCTCGAGCTGTCGGGCTTCTACTCCTATATTTATGCCAAGTATGACAATTTCTTCAGCCCGCCGATCGGCGTGAACGGCGGCCAGAACCTTTCCGACTCGGCTATTTCCTCCACCCCCAAACAGACGGTCAGCGGCACGATCGCGTATAGCCTGGGCGTCGGGGCCGAGGGCAAGATCCGGGGGTCGTTGACCGGCTATTATCGATCGAGCACCTACACCAACGATCTTGTCCAGACGTCCTACACCCGCCTGCCGGGCTATACGCTACTCAACGCCCGGATCGAAGTGCTGAAGCTGGCCCCGGTGGATATCGGGCTGTGGATGAACAACGTCACCAACAAGCTGTACAAGGTGTTCGGCTTCGACACGCTGACCAATGCGCTCGGCTACGCCACCGCCCAATATGGCGCGCCCCGCACGTTCGGCGCGGACGTCACGTT
>CAJYHD010000761.1 GCA_913773715.1 uncultured Sphingobium sp. | reverse complement strand
AGATTTTCAATAGGCTGATTGAGTTTGGACCCTAGCCATGTGATGCAGGCGCTCGACATCGTTAGGATCGCCATTATGCGCGATGAGGTCCGTGAGCGAATGAGTGACAATCTGTACCGCTGCGGGGCGCATAGTGGCATAATCGACTCGATCATGGAGACTTTCCCGGAGGCGGCGGAATGATCCCCTTTACCTATCATCGCGCCGCCACGGCTAACGAGGCGCTTCGACATGCCGGAAGTGGAGTCCGCTATCTCGGCGGCGGCACGAACCTCGTTGATCTCATGCGGGAAAATGTCGAGCGGCCATCGGCTTTGATCGATGTGACCGGCTTTAGCGCCGATATCGTCGGCTCGGCGCACAACATGGGTCAGCAAGTGTGAATTGATGACGAGCGCACAGTGCCTAGTGCGCCGTTTCGCTCGCCAGCCAGGATTTGAACTGCTGCATGGCCGTCGTTTCAGCCCGAGACATGAGCTTGGTCAGCCAGTAGCGACCGACATCGATAGTGACTGCAAAGGGCTGCATCAACTGGCCTAAGGCGAGTTCGCGCTCGAACATGGCTGGAGGCGCCAGCGCAACGCCGTGGCCCGCCATCGCTGCCGATACCATCAGGGCCGAACTGTCGAAGACCGGTCCACGCAGGACCGGCGCAGTGGCGGACGCTGCGGCGAACCATCGCGGCCACTCGTCCTTGCGATAGGATCGCAGCAAGGTTTCTTTCAACAGGTCGGACGGTCTGGTCAGCCTCGTGGCGATTCCGGGCGCGCAGAGGGGGGAAAGCGGCGCTTCGATCAGCGGTTCGGCCTGCGTGCCATGCCAGGCTCCGTCGCCGAAGCGAATGGCATAGTCCAGCGCCTCACCAGCCAGATCGACCCTGTTATTATTGGTGGAGATGCGCAGATCGACGACAGGATGGGCGCGTAAGAATCCATCCAGTCGCGGCAGAAGCCAGCCCGTCGCGAAAGTGCCGACGACACCGACCTTCAACGGATCGCGCAGGCGACCGTCGGCATATCGGTCGAGCGTCGCGCCGACCCTGTCGAACGCATCGGCCAGAACGGGGACGAGCGCCTGCCCTTCGTCCGTCAGGGCAAGGCCGCGCGGCAGCCGGTCAAAAAGGCGGACGCCAAGTCGCTGCTCCAACTGCGCTACCTGATGACTGACTGCGCCCTGACTAACGCAAAGCTCGATCGCGGCGCGCGTGAAGTTGAGGTGCCGCGCCGCCGCTTCGAACGCGCGGAGGGCATTGAGAGGAAGCTGGGCGCGATCCATCGGGCAAGCATCGATTAAACTCATGGCTCTGTCGAGCAATGATGCTTTGTCGGCTGATTTCGCGCACGGCATTCAACGTCGCGGAAGGAAACGAGCATGATCGCATTCATGGCTATGGCGATGTCGCTAGGGTTGGCGGCACCGGCAGCGACGAGCCCTGTAAAAGTACAAACCGCGCGGGGCGAAGATCCGCTGACGCGCCCGATGGCCGTGGATCAGGCGAGGGAATGGCTCGCTCCGCTGACGCCGCAGAAGATTTTCGGGTCCAGCTATCTGGTCGGATTTAAAGGTTTGAGCGTCGCCCTTGTCGACACGGGCGCAGGGCTGATATTGATCGACGGCGCGCTGCCGCAGGCCGCGCCATCGATCCTGGCCAATATCCGCAGGCTCGGGTTCGATCCCAAAGACATCAGATATATTCTGAGCACTGAACCGCATTTCGACCATGCAGGTGGCATCGCCGCTCTGGCACGCGATACCGGCGCGACCGTCGTCGCAAGCGTGCGCGGGGCGGAAGGATTGAAAGCCGGTCGGCATGCGGCGGATGATCCGCAAGCATGCTATGGAGGGTCATGGCCTGCGGTGCAGGAGGTGCGGATCATCGGCGATGGGCAGCGCCTTACGCTTGGAAACCTGTCCGTCACCGCTCATGCGACACCTGGCCACACGATGGGAAGTATGAGCTGGAGCTGGTCGGCGTGCGAAGGACGGCAGTGCAAGGCAATCGTCTTCGCCTCCAGCCTCAATCCGGTGGCCGCGCCGGGTTATAGTTATAGGGCGCGGTCCAGCGCGCCGATCGTGCGTGGTTTCGAGACGAGCTACCAGCGGATGAGCGCTCTGAAATGCGACATCCTAATTTCCGCGCATCCCGATAATGCCGGGTCCGGTCCTTTCAGCAGCGCTCCGGGAGCGTGTCGCGCTTATGTCGATCGCTCCCGCCGCCTGCTCGCAAGGAAGCTAGCGGGGCGATGATATGGAAGGATTTCAAACCATTTACAGGCAAAATTTCCCAATTTTCAGCGTTGGACAATGTTATTGGTATGGCGTTTGACGCCTAGCAGCCTTTAAAATTAGCCTTTCGTGAAATTGGCACGCCTTCTGCAATGTCGTTGGCAGGACCCACGAAGGGTTCGCAAAGACAATCAAGGAAGGCCAGATATCATGAAGACCATCGCACTCATCGCCGCCGTTGCCGTCGCCACGGTCACCGTTTCGGCTGCCAGCACGCCCGCCTTCGCGCAGGATCAGGTTCAGGGTCGCTTCGGCGATGCCAAGGTAACTTACGACGCCCAGAAGGATCGTTACTGCTTCCAGCAGACCGTCACCGGCTCGCTGATCCCGGCCAAGGAATGTCGCTCAAAGGCGGATTGGGCCGACGCTGGCCTGACCATCAGCCGCAAATCCGACGTACAGCTCGCCCAACGATGATCGGCCCGCGCAGTCGCCGGCAGGGCCATCCCCTGTCGGCAGCGGTTCCGCCCATCACGCCCAAAGCAAAAAAGCCGCCCGATGATCGGACAGTCTTTTTTGTTTGGCGGAAAATATCGGATCAGCTGCCGTTGGGACCACCGGGGCCACGGCCGCCAGCGCCGCCGCCGCCCATGCCCGCGGCGCCGACCGCGCCAATGTTGCCGAAAATCTCGTCGAACAGACTGCGATGGCGTCCCAGCGTCGGCGTCTTGTCGCCCGACGGGGAGATGTGGGTGACCTGTTCCAGCCCCATGCGATCGACAGCAGCCACATTGCCCGCAGCATCGAAGCGCACCCGTAGCACCGTCTGCTCGACCGGCTTGGGATTGGAGAAGGCGAGTGCGCGCATCGTGCGCGACACATAATACCATTCCTGCGGCCCGAACTGCGACACGAAGCTCGGGCGACCCAGCGTTCCTTCGACCGAGGCGCGATTGTCGATGCCCGGCTGAACCGAATCGACCAGCAGCTTGTCGATCTGATAACCCTGATGCGTGCGGATGCGGGTGCAGCCCGAGGCGCCCATCAGCAGCGCGCTCAGCCCCGCGGCCAGCAGGACGCGCCCGCAGGTGGAGTGGCGACGGAACTGAAGCATGGACGTCTCCCAACGGGCGGACCCGCAATTCGATAAAAACACGGGGCAGGCCCGCAAATCCGTAAAACAACAAGCCGCCATTGCATT
>CAJYHD010000760.1 GCA_913773715.1 uncultured Sphingobium sp. | reverse complement strand
CCAATGGAGAAACGGGACAACCTATGGCCGTCTGATCAACCTCCCGCTGGTGGTCGAAGCTGTTGGAAAATAGCGTGAGCAGGAAATTGCGTTGTTGGCGAGCAGACCCCGCTACGACTGCAAGCCTCTTTACATAGGGCATGTTCGAAGGGGGGCTTGTCGAACCCCGGTCCGGGCTGGGACAATGACTGCCATGGACCAGTTCGATCCCGCGCCCTATCCGGAATTCGCCCACCAGGTCGCGGCCCGTCTGGCACGCGTGGCGCGGGAAGATCGCGAAGCCGTTGCCGGGTCGCTACGCCGCTTCGGCTTCCGGGTACAGGGCGAACCCGATCGATCGTCGTCCGGCCCAACCCGGTCGCCCCGGAAAACAGCCGACACCCGTACGGCATCGCGGCGATGCGACTTTCGCTATGCCAGCCCGATTTCCTCCACGTCCCGGCAACGCGTGGACATGCGAATTCCACATCTGGCGGTGTCCCATGTCACCCGCACCGCCGTTCCCCGGTCCGTGGATGGGGCCACCCATGACCGCTACCCGGCACGCAGCACCGTTGCCGCCGAGCATTTCGATTATCTGACCGAAGGCGCCCGCACGACGTACCGGACACATTTCGACTATATCACGCGCCAGACCGGATCAATGACGGCGGCAAGTGGCATGCCGGCGATGGACATTCTCGACTTCGAAGCCGACCACCGCGAACGGAACGCCTTGGCCATCCTCTCCAACATTCCGGGCGGTCCGTCGCGACAGCGCGGGCTATTCGAAGCCGCCGAGCAATGCGAGCGGGAAGCCAAACGCGGCACGCTGGAGGTTTCGACCGAGCGAAAGGATGCATGGGCCGAACTGGCGGCCGCGGCCGACGCGCCGCTTTGGGTGAAGGAAGCGGCGCGGCTGCTCGAACAGGAACGAGCCGCCGACATCGCGAAGGCGTCAAAAGCCAAGCGTAAGCATCGCGACCGTCTGGTCACGATCGCCGACGTCGATCTTGTCGAGGCGTATGATCGTCTGTGCTGGGCCGACGAACATCTCGGGCCGGACAATCCGGCGCTGCCGGATTTCAAACAGGGGCGATCGGGTCGCGTCCAGACCCGTTTCGTCGTCGAACTGCCGCATGGTCTCGACGCTCGCCAACACCGCACGATCATGCAACGCTTCTGCGCACGGCTTGACCGGGAAGGTTGGATGTACGTCGCCGCGATCCACTGCCCCGACCCGAAGAACGACCCGCGCAACATTCATTTGCATGTCGATGCCTATGATCGGCCGTGCAAATGGCTGGACGGCATGAGCGCCGATGGCAAAGCCGGAGGTCCGGGCTGCTGGGATTTTGAGGTCCGCCTCCGCAAGCGTAACGGCAAGTGGCAGTATCCGTATCGGCAGAAAAAGATCGGAGCCCTGCGCGGTGATGAGGGGCAGAACCGCCATGAAGCTGGCGAAGCCTATTTCAAGCAGATGCGCGCCGATTACGTCGCCATCGCCAACGACGTAGCCAACGGCACCGCCAAAGCGACGCGCTACGTGACCGGAACTTATCGCGACAACGGCATTCGGCAGGACCGGCTCGAGCATCTCGGCGACAGGATCGTCGCCAATGAGAAAAGCGGGCTGGTCACCAAGGCGGGCAGCCGCAACGCGCGCATCATCTTCAACGATCGGCTGCGCGACGTGCGTCATGTCGCGGCACAGGAACTGTCGGCCATTCGACGCGCGGCGGCGGTGTGGCTGGCGCAGGTCGACGACGATGCCAAAAAGATCGTCCGGCAATGGCGATACTACCAACGGATCGCCGTGCTGAAGCGTGCGCAGGCAGCGGCGGCCACGATCGTTGGCGACATGGCCATCTCGCGCGCGGTTACCGTCATCAAACACAGCAAGAACGGGGACCGCAAACGCGAGGCGAAGGCTTGGATAGCCGAGGATGCTGTCGTGGCAGGCGGAGCTGATCAGGCGATCTGGACCACCGATGCGATTGCTGTCGCCGCTGACATCCTCGATGATAAGGTGCGCTCGTCGCTATCGATCTCGACCCGACCGATCACTTACAAGCATCGTGGCCATGACACGTTGGCGGTCGTCATGACGAAGTATCACGATGCGACACGCGGGCGCCTGCTCAACTGGCTCGACGAGCATGGCGATGATCCGATGGCGCTCGTGTTCGAGAACGATGTCGCTACGCTGGGACCCGCCGAGAATCGAAAGTCTATCAACCGTCTGTTCCGCCTGTTTATCGAGGATCTGCTCGTTCAGGAGCGGCTGCGTGCTATCCGGGCGCGGCGGCGGAGATCGGTCGATGGCGAAGTAATTGGTGTCGAACCCGCACGTACGGGGGACAGTGCCGAACAGCCTTCTTCTACATCCGTTGCGGACGAACGCATCTTGGAAGCGGTTGCTGCCACCGTGGTTCAGAAGTCCATCAAAGACGTGAACAGGGAAATCCGCGCTAAAGAAGGTCACCGTCGACAAGCGCTACTCCGGGAGGAGGCGTGGGCGAAACTGCGCCGGGAAGAGGCATCGATCAGCGTTAGCGGCAGTCGATATCAGGTTGATATGGCCGCGCTTACCGATCAGCAGCGCTTGGTACTGACTCATCCCGGTTATGATACGGAACTGCAAGCTCGGCTGGCCGAGTGGCACACCGAACGGAAGCATGGACAAGCTGGCGCGGCTGCCACGACATCGTCGTCCGGCGGGAGCACACCCAAGCTAGTTCGATCAACGCCAGATGCCGCTAAGATCCCGCCGGAGCCGCCTGTTCCGCTGCGGACCGCGCGCACGCTGCGTGAGGCCCAACCTCTCAGAAAAGGCGCTACCTTACGGGCTAGTGGTAAATCTGCGCCAGCGTCTCCCTCAGGCGTTATCCGACAACGCGACCTGAATGAAACCGCTGATACACGATCATCCTATGCGTCGGCGCCAGAAGCAAAAACGCCTGCATCTTTCGTTGGCCCATCCGGTAAACTTGGTCAGTTGGCCGAAACGCTCATGCCGGTTGACCATGCCACCAGACCGAAAGGCAAAGCGGAGCCGATGGTCCCCGATGTCAGGGGCAAGGGACCGCAAGAGCGCTGATCAGGTTGCTTCATGACCTTTGCGGTGAAGCAGGAAAGCTGAGTGATCTGCGCCGCCTGCGGGCGCTTCGCCTTCATCGCGAAAGCGAAGGATAGACCGGCCGGGCCAGCCGGGGATGGTTTGGAAGGTGCCTGCGGCTGTGCCGTAGAGGCGAAATGATGGTGCGGGGCCGGCGAGCAGCCCGCCG
>CAJYHD010000759.1 GCA_913773715.1 uncultured Sphingobium sp. | reverse complement strand
GTCGCCGACCATTTCGCGATGCCGATCGGTACGGTGAAGTCGAGGAACTCGGTTCGGCTGTGCCCGACGCCCGCATACAGCTCCAGATTACGGGCCGGTCGCCCCCGCAACTCCGCCTCGAAACCGTAAAGGTGCGACTTGCCCGCGTTGACGACCTGGCTGTCGAACACCGCGCCGGGGGTCAGCTGTACCGAGACCTGCTGGTCGCGCCAGTCGATATAATAGGCGTTGGCATTGAAGCTCAGGCGGCGGTCGAACCAGTCGGTGCGCAGCGCGACTTCGTAATTCCAGGTATATTCCGGCGCATAGGTGAAGTTCTGCCCGCGCTGCTGGTTGATCCCGGCACCGCCCGCGCGATAGCCGCGCTGCGCCGTCGCACTGAGCGAGGCCTGGGCCGTCACGTCCCAGGTCAGGCCCAGCTTGGGTAGCCAGGCGTCATAGGTGATGGTGCGCGTCGGATCGACACTGGTCGCCCCCGCCGCCGTCGCCAGCAGCAGCGCGTTCAGCCGGGTGACGACGGGCGCCAGCGCGGGCACCGGCAGACGCGCCGGATCGGGCAGCGTACCGTTCAGCACGACCGACTGGGTCGCGCCGCGCAACTGACGCTCATTGTCGTAACGAAGCCCGGCACGAAGCTTCAGGCGCGTGGTCAGCGGGAAGGTCAGGTCGGTGAAGCCCGCCAGATTGCGGGTGAGGCGCGGCTGGGTCAGGACATTCGCGATCGGAACCACGCCGCCGTAAAAGCCCAGTACCGTATCCACCAGCGGTCGCGACAGGCCCAGCGCCAGCAACTGGCGGTCGACGCCCAGCCGCGTGAGGTTCATGTTCTGTGTCGCCTCGAACCGATAATCGCGATTGTCCTCGCGCAGATAATAGGCCCCGATCAGGCCCTGTACCCAGGGCAGGTCGATGCCCAGGCGCAGTTCCTGCTGTATCGTCTTGGCAGGATCGCTGGTCCGGCTCAGCTGACCCGGCGTGGGGTTGCGGTCGGGATCGGCGATATAGAGCGCGCGGACATTGGAATAGTTGGTGATCGAACTCAGGTCGAAGCCACCGCCCAGCGTATAATGCGCCTCCAGCGTCGCGATGTCGCTCAACGTCCGGGTGACGGTCGCCACGTCGTCGGTGACGATGCGGTCGCGCCGGTCATAGGGCGGGTCGAATTCGAACGAATAGGCACCACGCACATGGCGGTCGTGCATATAGGTCGCGATGATCCGCAGCCCGGGCACGGCGTCGGGCGTGAACAGCAGCTTGCCGCGCAGCGTCTCCGACTGGCGCGGATCGGCGTCGCGGTGGAGCGTGGCGTTGTAGAGCAGACCATCGGAACGCGCGATCTCGCCGGCCACGCGGAACGCGATCTGATCGCCCAGGATCGGGCCGCCCAGCGCGGCGGCGGCGCGGCGCTGTCCATCGGGGCCGGTCAGCATCACCCTGGCCTTGCCGTTCCACGCATAGCTCGGGTCGGTCGTGCGAAGGACCACCGCCCCGGCAAGCGCATTGCGCCCCTGCACCGTCGATTGTGGCCCGCGAAACACCTCGACCTGGGCGATGTCGTACAAATCCAGTGGCCCGGTGTTCAGCGCCGCGCGCGGCAGGACCGCGCCGTCGAGATAGACGCTGGCCAGCGCCCCATCGCCCGCGCCCGAGACGTTCAAGGCATCGATGCCGCGAATGGTGAAGCTCGTCCGGTCGGCCCCGATCGAGATATTGGGCGTGCGTTGCAGCACGTCGTACATGTCGATCAGATTCTGGTCGGCGATGGTTTGCGCAGTCGTCACCGCGACACTGGCGGGCGTATCACGCAGCGTCCGGTCGGCCTTTTCGCCCATGACGACGATGTCGTTGCCCGCCTCCGTCGACGCGGTGTCCGGCCACGGCGACGCCGTGCTTTGCGCCAGACAGGGCGCCGCCACCGAAGACAGCATCATGACCAGTGTCGCGCGAACCCACATTCCAAAACCCCCAATTTCGTTGCGATAGCGAATTAATAGCGATAAATATGCGAGTCAATCGCAACAAAGGTGAGAGTATCAGGGGCTTGTCGGATCGGGGCTGTGGATGGGAACCATTGGACATCGCCCATCGGGGCATCATCCTCGCATTACCTGGGACGACGATCATGCTATGAGGCGGCCCGTCCCGAAGCCCGGCGGCAGACGGGCTGCCATCCTGGACAGGGAAGAACGAGCAAGCGATGCACGGATCACAGTTCGAGTTCCAGGCCAGCCACGAACTGCTTCAGGCGACGATGGATACGTCGACTGACATGATTCAGGTGTTCGAGGCGATCCGCGATGACGCGGGCACGATCGTCGACTTCCGCTGGGTCCTGAACAATCACACCTCGGCGCGCAAATATGGCGAGGTGCGCGGCGAAAGCCTGTTGCAGCGCAATCCGGGTGTTATTGAAGAGGGCATTTTCGATGCCTTTTGTCGCGTCACCGAGACCGGCCTGCCCGAACAGGCCGAGCATCATTATGTGCACGAGCAGTTCGACGGGTGGTTTTTCCAGACGGTCGTGAAGCTGGGCGACGGCGTGGCCACCACGACGCGCGACATCACCGAATGGAAAGAGTCGCAGGCCGAGGTGGTACGGCTGCGCGAGGAGGTGGTGAAGGCCAAGCTGGCCGATACCGAAGGGCAGTTGGCGGCGATCTTCGCCACTGCGCCGGTCGGACTGTCGGTATTGTCGCTGGATGGCCGCTTTCTGCGCGTCAATGACGAACTCTGCCGCATATTGGGCCGTTCGCGGGAGGCGATGCTGGAGTTGCGCGTACCCGACGTGACCCATCCCGACGACGTGCCGCCCAGCCTGGTCGCGATCGGCGAGGCGCTTTCCACCGGGCGTCCCGCGACCCTCGACAAGCGCTATACCCGGCCCGACGGCTCGCTGGCCTGGGCCAGCAGCACGCTGTCGGTCCTGCCCAAGAGCGACGGCCAGTCCGATCGGCTGCTGGTGGTGACCGCCGACCTCTCCGAACGGCGCAAATCCGACGAGGCGTTGCGCCGGAGCGGGGCGTTGCAGCGCGTGCTGATCGCCGAACTGCAACACCGCACCAGCAACCTGCTGGGCGTGGTGCGCTCGATCGTCGAGAATACCGCGCGCGTGGCGACAGGGCTCGACGATTTCCGCAGGCATTTCGACGACCGGCTCGACGCGCTGTCGCGCGTGCAGGCGCTGTTGTCGCGGCTGAACGAGCATGACCGGGTGACGTTCGACGAGCTGCTTCATGCCGAATTGGTGGCGATGGACGGTTGCACCGATGCGGTGACGCTGGAAGGTCCATCGGGCGTAAGGCTGCGTTCCTCGACCGTCCACACGCTGGCCATGGCGATCCATGAGCTGGCGACCAATGCGATGAAATATGGCGCGCTGGGTCAGGACGGGGGGCGGCTGGCGATCCGCTGGACGCTGGAGGCCGAGGGAGCGGACGGCAAGCCATGGCTGCATATCGACTGGCGCGAAAGCAGCGTCAGGATGCCTAGCGAGGCAAGCTGGCCGACGGGCACGGGGCAGGGGCGCGAGCTGATCGAACGGGCGCTACCCTATCAGCTGGGCGCCCGGACGACCTATCATCTGGGTGACGACGGCGTGCATTGCACCATCGCCATCCCCGTATCGGCAACGGTGTATCCAGGCGAGGGCGCCTAGGGCGGATCGACACTCACGTCATTCCTCGTCTTGTAGGGGAGGTGGCAGGCTGAAGGACTGACGAAGCGGTGTCCCGGTTGGAGATGTTGGGCCGTGATGACGTTGCGTTGAACCGAGGAGAGCCCCTACCCTTCAGGGGAGGGGTTGGG
>CAJYHD010000758.1 GCA_913773715.1 uncultured Sphingobium sp. | reverse complement strand
TCTCGCCCTTGAAGATGCCTTCGGCAAGCTTGCCCTTCGCCATCAGGCGGAAAACCTTGGGCAGCGGCCAGGCGGGGGTGTAGTTTTCAAGACGTTCGACGGCGAGGGCGGCCATGGTGTTCTGATTCTTGGCCCCCGCGCCGTCGAACGTCTTGAAAACTACACCCCCGCCTGGCCGCTGCCCAAGGTTTTCCGCCTGATGGCGAAGGGCAAGCTTGCCGAAGGCATCTTCAAGGGCGAGACGATCAACACGCCCTCCATGCTCGCGGTCGAAGATGCGATCTTCGCGCTTGAATGGGGCAAGTCGCTGGGTGGCCTCAAAGGCCTCATCGTCCGCTCCGATGCCAATGCTGCCGCGCTGGACAAGATCGTGGCGGAGCGCGACTGGCTCGGCCACCTCGCCGCCGACGAAGCCTCGCGTTCGAAGACCAGCGTCTGCCTGACGGTAGTGGGTGCCGACGAATCCTTCATCAAGGCCTTCGCCGCGCTGCTCGAAAAGGAAGGCGCCGCCTATGACGTCGCGGGCTATCGCGACGCCCCGGCAGGCCTGCGCATCTGGTGCGGCGCGACGGTCGAAACCGCCGACATCGAAGCGCTTGGGCCGTGGCTCGACTGGGCCTACGCCCAGACCAAGGCCGCTTAACTCACTTCCCCACATCTCCGTCATCCCAGCGAAGGCCGGGATCTCAGGTCGACATGTTCTGCTTTCTTGCCTGAGATCCTGACTTTCGTCAGGATGACGAATTGCAAAGAAAGGCAATTCGTCATGCCAAAAGTCCTCATCTCCGACAAAATGGACCCCCGCGCCGCCGCCATCTTCCGCGAGCGCGGCGTCGAAGTCGATGAAATCACCGGTAAGACCCCGGATGAACTCAAGGCGATCATCGGCCAGTATGACGGCCTCGCCATCCGCTCCTCGACCAAGGTAACGAAGGACATCCTCGACCACGCCACCAATTTGAAGGTCATCGGCCGCGCCGGCATCGGCGTCGACAATGTCGATATTCCGGCTGCCTCGTCCAAGGGCGTGATCGTCATGAACACGCCGTTCGGCAACTCGATCACCACCGCCGAACATGCGATCGCGCTGATGTTCGCGCTCGCCCGCCAAATCCCCGAAGCCAATGCCCAGACGCAACAGGGCCTGTGGCCCAAGAACGGCTTCATGGGCGTCGAAGTCACCGGCAAGACGCTCGGCCTCATCGGCGCAGGCAATATCGGCTCAATCGTCGCCACCCGCGCGCTAGGTCTCAAGATGAAGGTCGTCGCCTTCGATCCCTTCCTGACGCCCGAGCGCGCCGTGGAAATGGGCGTCGAAAAGGCCGATCTCGACACGCTGCTGGCCCGTGCCGACTTCATCACGCTGCACACGCCGCTCACCGACCAGACGCGCAACATCCTGTCTGCGGAGAACCTCGCTAAGACCAAGAAGGGCGTGCGGATCGTCAACTGCGCGCGTGGTGGACTGATCGATGAAGCAGCGCTCAAGGCGGCGCTCGACAGTGGCCATGTCGCGGGCGCAGCGCTCGACGTCTTCCAGACCGAACCGGCCAAGGAATCGCCGCTGTTCGGCACGCCCAATTTCATCTGTACCCCGCATCTGGGCGCATCGACCGACGAAGCGCAGGTCAACGTCGCGCTTCAGGTCGCCGAACAGCTTTCCGACTATCTGCTCGACGGCGGCATCACCAACGCGCTCAACGTGCCCTCGCTCTCCGCAGAGGAAGCGCCTAAGTTGAAGCCTTACATGGCGCTCGCCGAAAAGCTTGGGTCTTTGATCGGTCAGCTCGAAGGCGATGCCATCACCGGCGTCGCGGTCGAAGTCGAAGGAAGCGCAGCCGACCTCAACCAGAAGCCGATCACAGCGGCGGTTCTCGCCGGTCTGATGCGGGTCTATTCCGACACGGTGAACATGGTCAACGCGCCGTTCCTTGCAAAGGAACGCGGCCTCGATGTACGCGAAGTGCGCCATGATCGTGAGGGCGACTATCACACGCTGGTGCGCGTCACCGTCACCACCGAAGCGGGCGATCGTTCGGTCGCAGGCACGTTGTTCGGCAATGCGCAGCCGCGACTGGTCGAACTGTTCGGCATCAAGGTCGAGGCCGACCTGACCGGCACCATGCTCTACATCGTCAACCAGGACGCACCCGGCTTCATCGGTCGCCTCGGTTCGACGCTGGGCGAAGCGGCGGTCAACATCGGCACCTTCCATCTGGGTCGCCGCAACCAGGGTGGCGAAGCCGTGCTGCTGCTGTCGGTCGATGGCGAAGTGACGCCGACGCTCAGCAACGACATCTGTGGCCTCGCTGGTGTCAAGACGGTGAAGCCGCTACGCTTCGCCTGACTCTGAGCGGGCTGGCCTTGCGCCTCTAAACTGGTAAAGGGCCAGCCCATGACGACGATCCCGCCAAGCCTCCTTCCAGAGGGGCTATCCGACCGCCTGCCGCCGCAGGCCGAAGCGTCCGCGCGGCTGGCCCGCCGCGTGCTCGATACGGTCGCGACCCATGGCTACGAGCGGGTCATGCCCCCGCTCGCCGAGTTCGAGGACACGCTGACCCAGCGGCTCAAATCGATGCGCGCGCAAGACCTCGTCCGCGCCGTCGATCCTGTGTCGCAGCGTACGCTCGCCTTCCGCCCCGACATGACCGCGCAGGTGGGCCGCATCGCCGCCACGCGCCTTGGCAACGCGCCACGTCCTCTGCGCCTTTCCTATGCCGGGCCGGTGCTGCGTCAGAAGGCGAGCCAGCTTCGCCCCGAGCGCGAGAAAATGCAGATCGGCGCGGAGCTGATCGGCAGCGATGGCGTCGCCGCCGCGGTCGAGATCGTCAACATCGCGATCGAGGCTCTGCAGGCGGCAGGCGTGACCGGCATCACGATCGACTTCACGTTGCCCGACCTCATCGACATGCTCGCTGCCGGGCCGCTGCCGCTCGCGCCAAGCGAGATCGAGGCAGTGCGTGTCGAACTCGACGCGAAGGATGCGGGCGCGCTCGCCGCGATCAGCCCCGCTGCTGCCGCCTACCTTCCGCTCATCGAAGCGACCGGCCCCTATCATGCCGCGATGGAGCGGCTCGAAGCATTCGACGCACGCGTCGACGGCGCGATCGCCAGCCGCATCGCGGGCCTGCGCGCCATCGCCAAGCCGATCGGCTGGGACATCACCCTGACGCTCGACCCCACCGAGCGGCACGGTTTCGAATTCCAGAACTGGTTCGGCTTCTCCATTTTTGCCGAAGGCTTCATCGGCGAAATCGGGCGCGGCGGCAGCTATGCCATCGCGCGGGCCGACGGTGCGGACGAACCCGCGATGGGCTTTTCGCTCTACCCCGATCCGCTGATCGACGCCGGTTTCGGCGGGGAAAGCCCCCGGCGCATCTTCCTGCCCTTCGGTCATGACGCCGAACGCGCTGCGGCTCTGCGGGCCGAAGGCTGGCATACGGTCGCGGCGCTCGCCGAAGGCGAAGACGGCGCGGCGCAGCGCTGCTCGCATTGGCTGGATGGCGAACACCCACGCGCCTACTGACTTGACGAAACGGGGCGCGCGCGGCTAACGCGCCCCCGCATCGGATGCCGGTTTTCGCCGCGCGTCCACCGATCCCACCGGCATGCCGAGTCCCGTCGAAGGGCATGGCCGGTCACCGCGGCGGGCGGAAGGACTTTATCCATGGCAAATGTCAC
>CAJYHD010000757.1 GCA_913773715.1 uncultured Sphingobium sp. | reverse complement strand
TCCTGCATCGCGGCGGGCTGGACCTGACGCTGGAGGCCAATTTCGCCCAATCGAGCATCGGGCGATCGGGCTATGCCGGTATCCGCCTTCAACTGCTCCAGCCCCGCCACTCCCTGTCCGCGACGATTGGCGTCCAGTCTATCCCTTCCCCCGGAGCGTCGCGTCGGTCAGACATTGTCGGCGGCATCCAGGGCAGCTGGCAGGACGACGATGTGCTGGGCGGCAATCTCGTCCTCGTCGGCAGCGTCGATCATATGCCCGGCAACGACATCGCGCATGGCCGCGCCGACCTGCGCGGGCCGAAGGGCGCGGTGGCGGCCGACATCGTGCAGCAGTTGGGCGGGGCCGGGCAGAGCCAGTTCAGTCTCACCGGGCAAACCGCCGCTATCGTCAGCCGCAATATGGCCTCGCTTGGCAGCCGGGATCAGAGCGACAGCATGATCGCCGTTCGGGTGCAGGAGGCGCCACCGTCAGCGCTGTTCGAAGTGCTGGTCAACGAAACGCCGCGCGGTCAGGTCAAGGGCGGGCAGACGCTCGCCCTCGCCGTGCCGCCCTATCGCCAATATGGCGTGCGCATCCGTCCCGTGGGTGGCGGCCTCGTCCATTTCGACAATGGCGCCCGCCGCGTCAGTGTCTATCCCGGCAACGTCGCGACGCTCGCCTGGTCGGTGAAGCCCGTCGCCGCGATGTTCGGGCGTCTCGTCTGGTCCGATGGCTTGCCCGTGGCAAATGCGGACATCGTGACGCGCGACGCTATCGCCCATACAGATCAGGCAGGCTATTTCCAGATCGAGACGACCCGCACTGTCGACCTCGCTGTCCGAGCGCCTGACGGACGCACCTGCACCGCCATGATTAACGCGCCCGAAACCTCCAGCCCTTATGTACCGCTGGGGACAGTGGCGTGCGTGACGCAAGTGCCTTTCGGCCCGCCCCGGCAGATGGCCGCCAACGAAGAAAGATGACGACGATGTTCCGCGATCTCTTCCCCCGCATTCTGCTGACCACACTTGCGCTGACGGCGGCGCAGGACGCGCACGCCAATCTGGTGCTCAGCCATGTCATCCTCGACCTGACGCCGGGCACGCCTCCCGCGCAGGACATCGAAGTCTGGAACAATGGCAGCGAACGCAGCTATGTCGTGGCCGAGCCGGTCGAAGTGGTTGCACCCGGAACGCCGCAGGAGAAGCGCGTGGCCGAGCCGGACCCCGGCGTCTCCGGCCTGCTCGTCACACCGCAGCGCATGATCCTCGAACCCGGCCAACGCCGCCTGCTGCGTGTCGCGGCGGTCAAGCCCCGCGGATCGGGCGACCGCATCTATCGCGTTGCCGTGAAGCCCGTGGCAGGCGATGTGACAGCCGCCAACACGGCGCTCAAGGTCATGGTTGGCTACGATGTTCTCGTCATCCAGCGCCCGGAAAAGCCGGAGGGCAACGTCTCGGCAACGCGCGCGGGCGACAGGATCATCTTCCGCAACACCGGCAACACCAATGTCGAAATGTTCGACGGCCAGCAGTGTGACACTACGGGCAAAAACTGCCGCAGCCTGCCCGCCAATCGCCTCTATGCCGGGGCGCAATGGCAGGTCACGATCGACCCCACGCGCCAGGTCGATTATCGCATCGCGACGGCAGGTCAGTCCAAGGTGCATAATTTTTAAATCGCGGACAGCGGCAGCGAAAATGTTGCCGCATTTCGTCTGATCCTGCGCTAAACGGCTTGCGGGTTTTCCCGCCTCCTTCGTCTCACCCGACAAGAGCATCGCCGACACATGCTCTTTGGACATGGGTTCTGCCGAAGGAAGGCATGGTTTAGCGACATGGACGATCCGAATTTGCGCACCGACTGGACAACCAAGGGGGCCAAGGCGCGGGATGATCAATCCGCCGGGCTGTCTGCTGTGAAGGGGGCGGTGTGATGCATGGCGATGTCATGACCTGGATGGTTCCCCTCGTCGCGATGCTGGCGGCCGGGTTGTTCGCCGGTTTCGCAGCCGGCATATTCGGCATCGGCGGCGGCTTTGTCGTCGTGCCTGCTCTCCTCGTCGTCCTCCCGCTGCTGGGCGGTACGCATGACGCCATCGCCCATGTCGCGATCGGCACGTCGGCCGCGACAATCATCATCACCTCCATCCGATCGCTGCTCGCCCACGCCAAACGTGGCGCGGTCGAATTCGAAGTGCTCAAGACATGGGCGCCGTGGATCATCCTGGGGGACGGCATCGGCGTTCTGCTGGCAGGCCATGTCGATGGCCGCGCGCTCACCATGATCTTCGCGATCGGCGTGTTCCTGATGTCCCTGAACTTCCTGCTGCCCAAGGTCGGCGGCAAGGTCATCAGCGAAGATATGCCATCCGGCATCGCCCGCGTCGGTATCGCTGGGGGGCTAGGCACCTTCTCCGCCCTGCTCGGCATCGGCGGCGGCACCATCGCCATCATGGTGATGACGCTCTGCGGCCGATCGGTCCATCGTGCTATCGCGACCGCCTCGGGCATCGGCACGCTCATCGCGGTGCCGACGGCGATTGGGTTCGCGCTCATCGGTCTCAAGGAAACCGGCCTGCCCTGGGGATCGCTCGGCTACGTCAATCTGCCCTCGACCCTCGCCATCGCGTCCATGTCGGTCCTGACCGCACCGCTCGGCGTCGCAGCGGCCCACAATCTGCCCGCAGCGCCGCTCAAGAAGATCTTCGGCGTCTACCTCATCATCATCGCAGTGGTCATGTTCCGCAACGCGATCAAGATGTAACAGCCAAATATGTCATGCTTTGAAGGGGGCTGCGTCCGTCAAGGATGGCGGCCCTTTTCAGCTTTCGTCGTCGGGATCGCGGAAGTTGAGCCGTCGCGTCACGGTATAGTCCAGCACGCCGACCAGCAAATAGCTGATCCACTGCTTCACCAGCATGATCGGCGTTCGGTTGTCCCGGATCGCCTCCAGCGTGACTTCGCGGCTTTCCCCGGCTTCGCAGGCGATGAAGCCGCGCACCCGCTTGGCGAAATCCGCGTCCTCGACCCGCAGCATCACCTCCAGATTGAGGAACAGGCTGCGCATGTCGAAATTGGCCGACCCGACGAACACCGCGTCATCGATCACGATCAGCTTCATGTGCAGCTTGCACGGCTGATATTCAAAGATCCGCACGCCGCGTTTCAGCAGCGGACCGTAGAGCAGCCGCGCTGCCGCCACGGTCGCGCCATTGTCGGACTTGGCGGGCAGGATGATCCGCGCCCCGGATCGCGCCGCCGCGCGCGCGATCCGCTTCAGCATGCCCCGGCCGGGCGAGAAATAGGCTTCGATCATTTCGACCTGCCGCGCATGTTCCAGGTCATGTTTCACCACCTGCGCCCAAGGGCTGAGCCGACGGGTGGGGCCACCGATCAGCCAGCGGAACGGGTCGGCGGGATGGTGCCGCAGCACCGGATGCCAGCTTCGCACCATCCGCCTCAGAGCGCGAAAGCTCTG
>CAJYHD010000756.1 GCA_913773715.1 uncultured Sphingobium sp. | reverse complement strand
ATACCAGCGCACCAGCGCCTCGCGCACCACGTCGGGGACGGGCGAGCGGGAGGTTAGACCCCGGGTATCGCGCGGGACGAGCCACATGGTGGTGATGCTACTCCATAATGCTTGCCTTGTCGCCTTTGTTCACGTTACGTTCAATGAACAAAGGAGCTGGCCATGAAGCGTTCGGAATTTATCGGAGAGTTCGACCTCGACGCGGTGCTCACCGAATTGTCGGTCGATCTGGATATTCGCGTCACCCGGCGCATGCTCGCCGGAGCGTGCATCGGCAGCAATCCGGAGGATGCGTATCTCTCGGCGCGCGAGTTGCGGGAATCGCTCGAATGGATTCATGAGGGCGAGAACGAGGGCAAGGTCAAGCTGACCACGATCCTCAGCACCGCGTGCGACGATTTCCAGCGGTGCCTCTATTATTGCGTCGCCGGCAAGGGCGTCGTGACCATGCTCGACGATCTCGTCTGGCTGGAGAAGCTGCTGGAGGCGCGCGGTCGCATCGCCGGGCACATCTACCGCAACAAGCTGCCGGTGAAGCCGCTGGTCAACCCGTATGTCGCGGCCGAGCCGGACGGTCCGCTGGGCCGGTTCGACCCGGCGTTCGCGATCGGCGCGTCCTGGTCGCATGACCCGGGACCCGATTACGATTCCGACGATCGTGGCCCCGGTCCGAAGCTCAAGGGCTGACGACAAAAGAAAAGGCGGTTCGGCAAGGGAGCATGCCGGACCGCCTCTTCCAAGGGGGGGATATCAATAACGCGCCTCGCACGCGAGGCGTTCCCCGCGCCGCCAGCGCGCCGGATCGATGAATTCCCCCGCATAGGCACCGCGACCCGCTGACCGGGCCTGTTCTGCCGCGGCGACATAGCGCGCGGCGCGTTGCGGATCGCCGCGCAGATATTGCGTCGCCGGCACCGCCAGACCCTGCAAAATGAGTTGCTCGCCCAGGTCGTAGCCGTCGACCGTCACGATGGCGATCGGGCGGCCATAGCTGCTCGCGCCGGTCATGCGGATCGTGGCGACACCGCTCTTGAGGATACGCGAGGCGGAATCCTGAGCAAACTTGCCGCATGGATAGCAGGCACCGTCCTTCGAGCACATCTGCTTGCGCTCGAAGGCGTCGGCCCCCGACAGGCGGAAATCGACCGAAACCGTGTCGCCGTCGATCGCCCGCCCCTCGCCGGTGATCGTCGCACCGTCGTGGCCCTGGGGTGCCCCTGCCCCGCAGGCGGCGAGCGCGGCGATGCCGAGGAGCAGCGCGCCCCTCATGCGTAGCGCAATTCGACTTCGACGTTCGGCCCGTCGACGATGACCGGGAGGACGCGGAAGGGTTGCAGCGGATCGCCGGTGCGCACGATCGAGATCTGGCGTGCGCCGGCATCGAACATCCGCATGGCGACGCGCTGGGCATGGGCGCGGCTGCAGAGCTGCGACCGCTTCGGGCTGGGTGTGACGGGCGGATACGGGGCGGACATGGCGATGATCCTGACGTGGGGGATGTCGGCGATCAACCGAACACCGTCTTGTGGACGCGAGTTTCGGGCTTGGGCGGCACGAGTGTCCACGCCCATTTGCGAAGGTTACCGATCCGATATTTCGGGTAGCTGTTGCCGGGGATCGCGAGCGAGATCTTGCGGCCGCGCTTGTGGACGATGAACTCGTCTCCCTCATAGCCGTCAACGAAGGTGACCTTGCTCGGCAAGCGGATGTGCATGCCGTGTTCGAGCGGGCGTACCGGGGTCGCGAGCCGCTCGAGGCAGCGTCGGCGCCAGTCGAGCGCACCGGGATCGTCGGTATCGCCGAGCAGCGAGAGGATGCGCTCGGGGCATTCGGCCTCGCAAGGCCCGGCGTGTTCGGTCATATCCTTGTAGGCGAACACGAATCCGTCCTTGGCCCGCGGATTCCAGCTGACCAGGCAGACGGCCGCGAAGGCGGGTTCGTCGGTGCCGTCGGTCGACGGCACCACGGCCGCGTACCAGACCTTGTTGCGCAGGCAGGAAGAGGCGATGACGCGCAGCGCCTTGCCCTTCCCGTCGGCATCGCGGTTGTCGTAGGTGAATTGCGCGTCGAGATAGGCTTTGGGGCCTGTGTGCGGGAACATCGACGACAGCGGCATGCTTAGCCAGCCCATGATGGCGGTCCTTTCGCGTGTGTGGACGGGTGATCGATCAGCCGAACAGGCTGACCGGCTCGGCGACCGGCGGTGTGAGCCGCAATTCCTTGCGCAGCCGCACGGCGAACCGCTCGGGCGCGAGCAGGTCGCGGATCGAGGCGTAGCAGTCGCGCTCCCCGAGGTGATCGTGACGACCGCTGACGCGGCGGTAGATGACCTCGCGGTCGGCCATGGTGCCGTGGAGCGATAGCTGCATCCACAGCTCCTCGCCGTGGAGGGTGATCTCGCCGGACCGGGAGGCGTGGCTGCGGTTCGAGCGAAGGTCGTAGTGCGCGGGGTCGAGCCCCAGCGTTTCGGCGAGCCGGCGCAGCGCCTTGCGTCCGTCGCTGTGGAAGCGATCCTTGGCGGCCGCATCGTGCGCGACGCCGCGCACCGCGAGCGTCAGCAGCGCCGGGTGCTGTCGCAGCTCGGCGATACGGTCCATGCAGCGCCGCTTGAGGAGC
Organism: uncultured Sphingobium sp.; assembly: GCA_913773715.1. The sequence goes on along the minus strand of CAJYHD010000756.1, from coordinate 1,281 downwards.
GCGTCTTCGGACTGCCGCGCGGTGACGCTTGCGAGATGGCGGGCGAGCAGGATGACCGCGGGATCGGTCTCGAAGGCGATGCCGGCGTTGCGGCAGTCGTCGATCGCGCGGGTGATGGCGTGAAGGCTTGCTCCAATCGTGACCAGCGCGCTCGGGTCGAGCGCCTGCTGGTGGCGGAAGGCGACATCGTAGGGCATGAGCGATCTCCCGAGCGCCTCACGCGCTCAGAAATTCGCTCCCCCTCCCCTTCACGATAACCAGTTACGTAATTGCTCCGGTATTTCAGGATCGATGTCCTCGCCCGGTTGCATAGGCCGCAGACCCTGCTCCGCATCGACCGCGGCCTGCAGATGACAGGCGGCAACGGTCGCTCCGTCGTCGGTCGCGTCATAAAGCGCGAGCGCCTGCCGCATTAGCGCGAGCCGTATATTATCGCTCATGCCAGTCTCCCACTACGGTCTGCCGCCATGATTGCGTTCGGGGCAAACGAAAGCAGGCCCATAATGGTTGTAACGGCCGTGCGCTCATCGCAGCCTCCATCGGCCGACAAGGTCGACCATTGCGTCACGATAGCCCCACGCATCGGGATAGATCGCAGGCTCCTGCGCGAGCCAGGCCATGACAATTAGCATGTCCTCGGAAATGATCGCGTCGCAGTTGCTGAGGTGGAGGATGGGGAAGTGGCCGTTGTCGTCACCATTCCACCACGCCAGCAGGAAGTCCGCGACGCGCGCGGCCTGCCCGGTATCGGACGAGGCGACATCCACGAGGCGGCCGATCGCGGCGCCGACCTCGTCGAAGGCGAGTGCGCGGATGAGGGGGCGGCGTTGCGGTTGCATGGTGCGTATCCTGTCCTGTCGGGTGGAAGCTGTCATGCGATCAGGATGGGGCGTGCTTCCCGGCCTGGGCGATCATCACGGCGACCGCCTCGTCGAGCGCGGCGTCATCGCCGTTGACCATGCGCGCCGACGGGGTGAGGCGTTGCACGCCGGCGAACACGATGGCGGGTGTCCTGCCCTTGAGCCGATAGCAGAACACCTGGTCGCCCTCGATCGTCACCAGCTTCGTCCGGCATTGCCGGCGCAGCCGCTTCGCCTCCTCGATCCGGGTGATGAGCGCCGCCACCTCGAACTCGAGGCAGTGCGGCATGACGCTGTCGCCGAGCCGCGAGACGGGCCGGTTGGCGGCGAGCCAGGCATCGACCGCCTGTTCGGTGACGCTGCCGACGGCATGGTAATCGTCCGCGGCGCCATGACCGCGGTTCGAGGCGAGGAAGGCGCG
>CAJYHD010000755.1 GCA_913773715.1 uncultured Sphingobium sp. | reverse complement strand
CGATCCGTTCGAGCCGCATTTCGACTATAGCCATGATGCGGTACTGCGCTCCTTCGACAGCAGCCAGGAAAGGTTGCGGCGAGATCGGATCGACCTGTTGCTCGCCCATGACCTAGGAATGCTAACGCATGGTACGCAACATGAAGCGCATCTTACTGATTTCCTTGACGGCGGATACAGGGCGATGCGAGACCTGTGCGATCAGGGGACGATTGGCGCGATCGGCATCGGCGTTAACGAAGTCGCGATCTGTGAGGAATTGCTCGACCGGGTCGAACTGGACGTGATCCTGATTGCCGGACGTTACACGCTGCTCGATCGCGGCGCGGCACAGTTGCTGGATCGCTGCGCTGCTATGGGCGTGAAAGTCATCGTTGGCGGTCCCTACAACAGCGGCATATTGGCGCGCGACCTGACCGGACCGCTGCACTTCGACTATGCAGAGCCGAGCGCGGACGTGCTGGCGCGCGCTCGGGCTATGGCAGAAGCCTGCGAGCGCTTCGGCGTCCCGCTGCCTGCCGCCGCGCTGCAATTCCCGCTGCGCCATCCTCAGGTCGCCTGCGTCATTCCCGGCCTTGTGGGCGAAGATCAGGTGAGCCAAACGATCGAGCGCCTCGCCACGCCGGTTCCCGATGCACTCTGGCCCCTGCTCGAAACGGCGGCGAACGACGATATTCCAACCCATGGACAACCCGATGTCGCAATCTGAATCCCGCCTGATTCTTCTCCATCCGGACGATAATGTCCTCATCTGCGTCAGCCCGATCGAGGTTGGCGACATGCTCCTGATCGGCGGTGGTACCCTGCCCGCGCGCGAGGGGATCACCGTAGGCCACAAGCTGGCGCGGGGTCCGCTCGCCGCTGGCGACAAGGTCATCAAATATGGCGCACCGATCGGGTCGATGACGGCCGCCGCAGGAGCGGGCGAGTGGGTCCATATGCACAATATGAAGAGCGATTATATCAGCAGCCACACGCGCACCGCGCTGGAGGAAAAGGCATGATCCAGGGTTGGTTGCGTCAGGATGGACGCAAGGGCATCCGCAATGTCGTCGCGGTCGCCTATCTGGTGGAATGCGCGCACCATGTCGCGCGCCGGGTCGTGGACAAAATGGACGATCCCGACGTGCAGTTGATCGGCTTTCCCGGCTGCTACCCCAACGCCTATGCCGCCAAGGTGATGGAGGCGATCGCCACCCATCCGAACGTAGGCGGTCTGGTGATCGTGTCGCTCGGCTGCGAAAGCTTCAACCGTGAGAAGTTGAAGCAGGTCGCAGAAGCCAGCGGCCGTCCAGTGGAAATGCTGGTGATCCAGCAAAAGGGCGGCACGGCGGCGACCATCGCGGCGGGTTTGGAAGCGGTGGAGCGGGTCCGCTCCAGCATAGCGACGGTCGAGCGCGTACCGATGGGCATCGACGAACTGGTCGTAGCGACTATCTGCGGCGGATCGGACGGCACCAGCGGCATCACCGCCAACCCGGCGGTCGGTCGCACCTTCGATCGATTGGTGGCGGATGGCGCGGCCTGCATCTTCGAGGAGACAGGTGAACTGGTCGGCTGCGAGAAGATCATGGCCGATCGCGCCGCCACGCCGGAACTTGCCGCCGCGATCGAAGCATCGGTGCAGAAGGCGGAGGCTTATTACACCGTCATGGGCTTCGGCAGCTTCGCGCCCGGCAATGCGGAAGGCGGCCTTACGACGCAGGAAGAGAAGTCGATGGGCGCCTATTCCAAGTCGGGCAGCTCGCGCATCGACGGTATCCTGAAGCCCGGCGATCAGCCGCCAGCCGGTGGCCTCTATCTGCTCGACGTCGTGCCGGATGGCGAACCACGCTTCGGTTTCCCCAATATCTCCGACAATGCCGAGATCGTCGAACTGATCGCATGCGGCGCGCATGTGACGCTGTTCACTACCGGGCGCGGTTCGGTCGTCGGATCGGCGATCGCTCCGGTCATTAAGATCTGCGCCAACCCGGAGACGGGACGCCGCCTTGCCGCCGACATGGATGTCAACGCGGGCCGCATCCTGGAAGGCGAGGCGACGCTCGATGAGGTCGGGCAGGAAATCTACGACAGGGTGCTGGCGGTTGCCGCCGGTGAGCGCAGCCTGTCCGAACAATTGGGTCATCAGGAGTTTATTTTGACGTACAAGGCTTTCGATCCCATCGGTCCTGAATGCCTGCCGATGGTGGCACGCGCATGAGCGGGCGTCTGGCGGGCAAGACCGCGCTCATCACGGCGGCGGCGCGCGGTATCGGTCGGGCGAGCGTTGAGCGGTTCGTAGCGGAGGGTGCGCAGGTGATAGCGACCGACCGCGATCTCGATGCGCTGGCGGGTCTGGATGGATGCGATCTGCGACAACTCGATGCGACGGACGGGGCGGCGGTTCGCGCGCTGGCGGCTGAGGTCGGGTCGATCGACATCCTCGCTAACATCGCGGGCGTCGTCCATGCGGGCAACATCCTCGAATGCAGTCAGGAGGATTGGGACTTTGCCGTTTCGCTCAACATGAGCGCCATGTATCACACGATCCGTGCTTTCCTGCCCGGCATGCTGGACAAGGGCAAGGGATCGATCGTCAACATGTCCTCCATCGCCAGTTCGGTAAAAGGTATCCCCAACCGCTTCGCCTATGGCGCGACCAAGGCAGGCGTGATCGGACTGACCAAGGCGGTGGCGGCGGACTTCGTCGGGCAGGGCGTGCGTTGCAACTGCATCTGCCCCGGCACGATCGACACACCCTCGCTCCAGCAGCGGCTGCACGACACCGGCGACTATGAAGCGGCGAAGGCGGCGTTCATCGCGCGCCAGCCCATGGGTCGGCTCGGCCGGGCGGAGGAAATTGCGGGGCTGGTTCTCTACCTCGCGAGCGACGAAGCCGCCTTCACGACGGGGGCGGTGCATGTGATCGACGGCGGATGGGTCAACTGATGCGCCACGTCCTGCTGATCGACCTCGTCGATGATGCCGAGGCGATCGCGCAATATGAGGCATGGCACGCGGCGGGCGCTGTGCCGGCCGCCATCAGTGCCAGCATCCGCGCGGCCGACATCCGGTCGATGGACATCTACCGCAGCGGCAACCGGCTCGTCATGGTGATGGAAACCGGGCCGGACTTCGACGCCGCAGCCAAGGCAAAGGCGGATGCCGACAGCCCAGCAGTGCAGGCGTGGGAAACGCAGATGAATGAGGTCCAGCGGCCGCTGCCCTGGGCCGACCCATCCGCGAAATGGACGCCTGCAACACGGATATATTCGCTCGACGATCAACCCTGATCGGGAAGGATCCGACTTGATGCGCTTTGCCGCCGTGACCCTCGCTACCCTGCTCCTCGCATCGTTGCCGGTTGCGGCGCAGACGGGCAATGTTCCGCATATTGAAAGCAGGAATGGGCGGCACGCGCTGATCGTCGATGGCGCGCCTTTCCTGATGCTGGGCGGGCAAGTCAACAACAGCAGCAACTATCCCGAGCCACTGGCGAAGGCTTGGAACGTGCTGGATCGCATCGGTGCGAATACGGTTGAGGTGCCGGTTGCATGGGAGCAGTTGGAGCCGAAGGAAGGCCAGTTCG
>CAJYHD010000754.1 GCA_913773715.1 uncultured Sphingobium sp. | reverse complement strand
TTCTAAAAGCCGGTCCGGTGCCGATCCATAGCGATCGACACCGGACTTGATCCATTTTCGTAAATTCGCGGGCTGAGAGCCAAGTCCGTTTCTGCAAAGAGAGGGCGGACGTGGATGCCCTGCTAATTGCGTTAGAGTCAAAAGCCGCCGGCGGCAGTTGGTAATCGGTACCATAGCTTACTGGGAGATGTTTTACAGACGCCCTGAGCTGCACCAGGTCGTCCAAAAAGGATGCTTTAAGCTGGAAACTTTAGCCGGACGGACGATGTGCGCGCTGCGCCGAAACGACGGTCCCCGGATGACTTCAAGCCGCAGCGTCACGCGTTCCTCGCCCGGTCAACATCGTGATGATGGATGAGAAGTCCTTGTCGTTTGAGCCGCTTTCGTTCCATTGCTGGTAGAGCGCCTTCGCCTCGTCACCCATCGGGACATAGGCGTCCACCGCCGCCGCTGCCTCGATTGCAAGCTTCAGGTCCTTCGCATCAGCGCAACGGCGAACCCGCCCTGATACCCATTGTCGGCGGGCGTATGCGGGCCGACGCCGGGAACCGGGCAATAGCTGGTCATGGACCAGCTCTGCCCCGACGAGACGCTGGAAATATCGTAGAAGTTTTGCGGGTTCAGACCCAGCTTTTCCGCCATTACGAAGGCTTCGCGGGTGGCGATCATCGTGGCGCCGAGCAGCATGTTGTTGCAGATCTTCGCCGCCTGCCCGCTGCCAGCGGGACCTACATGAATCACGGCCTTGCCCATGGCGGAGAGGATCGGTGTGGCGCGTGCGAACGCATCCTCCGTACCGCCGGTCATGAAGGTGAGCGTGCCGCCCGCCGCCGCGGTGATGCCGCCCGATACCGGCGCATCGACCATCGCGGCGGAAAAAACCGAGACGCATCGACGATCGGCAGGCGGCTCAATCGTCTGGCGGCGGCGCTGGACGCAGACCTGTTCGAACTGGCTGGTAACGACAGGACGCTGACAGCCAAGGGGCAGGCCCTTTTTGCGCATGCCGAGGCGGTCGAGGTCGCGACCTTATCCGCCGTTTCGGAAATCAAGGGCGAGCGGCACAGCCTCAATGGGCAGGTCCGGTTGTCCGTCGCCGAAGGGTTCGGCACATGGATATTGGCGCCGGGCCTTCCCGCCTTCAAGGCCGCGCATCCCAACATATCGGTGGACGTCGTCACCGCGTCCGGCTTTCTCAATCCATCCAAGCGCGAGGCCGACATGGCGGTCATGCTCGCACGCCCGCAGCGCGGAAACCTGCTGGTGGAAAGGCTGGCCGACTATCGCCTGCACCTTTACGCGTCGCGGCGCTATCTGGAGAATGAAGGCCGTCCCCGGAAGCGTGCCGACCTCATGCGGCATGTCATGATGGGCTATGTGCCCGATTTTCTCTTTTCACCCGAACTCGATTATCTGGACGATGTCGAAGTCGTGCGCAGCGTCTGGCTGGTGATCCACCGCGACATGGCCCGGCTCGCCAGGATCGCGGCGGTTGCCGACATGGTGCGGACACAGGTGTGTCAGCGCCTTCCCGCACAGCAACAGGTCAGGCTGCAACCGTCGATAACGGCGTTTCAGACCAGGACTTCACCTTCCGACGAAACGCATGCAGCAGCGGTTCGGTGTAGCCGCTCGGCTGCGCCACGCCCTCGAACATCAGCGCGCGCGCCGCCTGAAAGGCCAGGCTGTTTTCGGGATCGCCCGCCATCGGCCGATACAGCGGATCGCCCGCATTCTGCGCATCCACCTTCGCCGCCATGCGCAACAGCGCCGCGTCGACCTGCTCGGCCCTCACGATGCCGTGCAGCAGCCAGTTGGCGATATGCTGGCTCGAAATGCGCAGCGTCGCGCGATCTTCCATCAGGCCGACATCATGGATGTCCGGAACCTTGGAACAACCGACCCCCTGATCGACCCAGCGCACGACATAGCCCAATATGCCCTGCGCATTATTGTCGATCTCGTCGCGAACCTCCTGCTCCGACCAGTTATGGCCGACCGCGACCGGGATGGTCAGCAACGCATCGAGCGAGGCGATGCCCTCCTGCCGCCGTTCCGCCTGCCGGGCAAAGACATCGACCTGATGATAATGCGTCGCGTGCAGCGTCGCGGCTGTGGGGGAGGGCACCCAGGCCGTGTTCGCGCCGGTCCTGGGATGCCCGATCTTTTGCGCCAGCATGTCGGCCATGCGGTCTGGCATCGCCCACATGCCCTTGCCGATCTGAGACTTGCCCGACAGTCCGCACGCCAGTCCGATCTGGACGTTACGGTCTTCATAGGCGGCGATCCACGCGCTCGTCTTCATGTCGCCCTTGCGCATCATCGGCCCGGCCTGCATCGACGTGTGCATTTCGTCGCCGGTGCGGTCGAGGAAGCCGGTGTTGATGAACATCAGCCGGTCCTTCACAGCATGGATGCACGCGGCGAGATTGGCGCTGGTGCGACGCTCCTCGTCCATCACGCCGATCTTGAGCGTATGGCGCTCCAGCCCCAGCATGTCCTCGACAGCGTCGAACAGGTCGTTGGCGAAGGCGGCCTCCTCCGGCCCGTGCATCTTGGGCTTGACGATATAGACAGACCCGGCGCGGCTGTTGCGCATCGCGCCTTCGCTCTTCAGGTCATGTAGCGCGATCAGGCTGGTGACGATGCCGTCCATGATACCCTCCGGCGCTTCGCCGCCATCGGGCAGCAGGATCGCGGGATTGGTCATGAGGTGGCCGACATTGCGGACCAGCAGCAACGACCGGCCGGGCAGCGTAAAGGCCGACCCGTCCGGCGCGCTATAGTAGCGATCGGGATTGAGGCGACGGGTCATCATCTGCCCGCCCTTCTCGAAACTGTCCTCCAGCGTCCCCCGCATCAGCCCCAGCCAGTTGCCATAGGCGGCGACCTTGTCCTCGGCATCGACTGCCGCAACCGAATCCTCGAAGTCGCAGATGGTGGTGATCGCCGCTTCCAGGATGACGTCGGCGATGCCTGCCGGATCGTCGCGCCCGATCGGGTGGTTGCGATCGATCACGACCTCGATATGCAGACCATGGTGCAGGAACAGCAGATTGTCGCCCGCCCGTCCCTTGAACTGCGTCGTGTCCTTCAGCTTGGGATCGCCGCCGGTCCAGTCGGACCATATGCCGTCCGCCATCGGGACCGTGTCGTCCAGAAACGCCTTGGCCCGCGCAATGACCTGCGCGCCCCGCGTCGCATCATAGCTCTTGCCCGCAGCCGCGCCGGGTATCGCATCGGTGCCGTAGAGCGCGTCATAGAGGCTGCCCCAGCGCGCATTGGCGGCATTGAGCAGGAAGCGCGCGTTGAGGACGGGAACGACAAGCTGCGGCCCCGCGACATCGGCGAGTTCGCGATCGACATTGATCGGCGCGACCGAAAAGGGCTGCGGTTCGGGGACAAGATAGCCGATCTCGGTCAGAAAGCGCTTGTAAGCATCCATATCGATCGGCTTGCCCGCCTGATCCTTGTGCCAGCTGTCGATCGCAGCCTGAAGCGAGTCCCGCTTCGCCAATAACTCGCGGTTGCGCGGCACAAAGCGCATGAAGATGTCCGCCGCGCCGCTCCAGAAGGCATCCGCCACAATCCCTGTGCCTGGCAGCGCCTCATCCTCGACGAAGCGCGCCAACCGCCCATCGACCTTCAGCCCCGATCGTTCGACATAGTGGCTCACGTCATTCTCTCCCGCTCATCTGCGGATGCTTCTATCCCGTGCGCGATCCGTGCGGTAGAAGGAAAGAATTCAACACAGCTTTTCCATCAGGTTGATAATGTTCAATCCCGACTATGACCTGTTCCTCGGCATCATCGAAGCCGGATCGATCTCCGCTGCGGCCCGCGCCCGCAATATGTCGACGGCGGCGATTTCCAAGCGGCTCGTCCGGCTGGAGGAGCGACTGTCCACCCGACTCGTCAACCGCACGACGCGCCGACTGGCGCTGACCCGGTCTGGGCAGGACCTCTACGAAGCGCTGCTTCCGCTCCGTGCCTCGCTCACAGCCGCAGAGGACAGGGTGAGCGGCAGGCATCAACTGGTCGGCGGTTCCTTGCGGATCACGGCGCCGACATCGTTCGGGCGCATGCACATCGTGCCCAGCCTGCCCGCCTTTCTCGACCGGCATCCCGATGTTGCTCTGTCGATCGATCTGTCCGACGCGTTCACCGACCTGCTCGATGGCAGTTGCGATCTCGCCATCCGTATCGGCGCAAAGATCGGCGCGGGCCTCGTCGCCCATCGGTTCGGCACCAGCCAGCGCGTGCTGTGCGCCGCGCCCGCCTATCTCGCGGCCTTCGGTGAGCCGCAACGTCTCGCGGATCTTGCCCAACATCGCATCCTCGCCACCAGCGCGCAACTGCCATGGCATCTCGACGGCCCGGACGGCACCGTCCGCTTCTCCGGTCGGAGCCACATCCGGACGAACTCCAGCGAGGTCGTGCGCGACCTGGCGCTCGGCGGGTGCGGCATTGCATTGCGCTCGCTCTGGGATGTGGGCGAAGCGCTGAAGGCCGGGTCGCTGCGGCGCATATTGCCCGCTTATGAAGGATCGCAAGATGTCGGCATCTTTGCCGTCCATGCGCCGACGCCTGCGGTCCCTGCGCGCCTCTCCGCCATGATCGATCATTTGGCGCATCACCTCAAGGCGAGCGGCGCGTTGGGTTAGGGCTGGCCTGCATGGCGCGATCCTGCTTAGACTGCGCTTATGGCTGACCGCATCCTCATCTTTTACGGTTCCTACCGGTCCGACCGGCAGGGCATCCGCCTCGCCGACTATCTCGTCAGATCCTTTAAGGAGCGCGGCGCGGACGTCGAACTGATCGACGCCAAGGCGGTCGGGCTGCCGATGCTCGACCGCATGCACAAGGAATATGCGCCCGGCGAGGCACCCGCCGCGCTGGAGGCACTGGCGGGCAAGATCAAGGCGGCCGACGCCTTCGTCTTCGTCACCGGCGAATATAATTGGGGCATCCAGCCCGGCCTCAAGAACCTGACCGACCACTTCCTCGAAGAATGGTATTGGCGACCAGCCGCGATCGCGAGCTATTCTGCCGGGCGCTTCGCTGGTGCGCGCGCGGCGACGGCATGGCATGGCACATTGTCGGAAATGGGCATGGTCGTCATCTCCTCCTCGATCGCGGTCGGTGGCATCGGCCATGCGCTCGACGCGGATGGCAAGCCGACGGGCGACGGCGGCGCGTCGCTGGACCGCGCCTTCCCCCGTTTCGCCGACGACCTCGCCTGGTGGACGGAGGCCGCGCGGACGCAGCGCAACAGGCAAGCGCCGCCCTTCTGAACGATACGACGACGCCTTTGCCCTCACCATATACGACCCTTAGCCGGATGACGCGGGCGCGCAAAACGCGGTAAGGCCACTCAAAGCCATTGTTCGCCACGCGCAAAAGTGGGGAGCAAGAGAGGAGGAGCCGCATGAAAACCTGTCTGATCCTTGGCCTTGGCGCGCTGATGCTCGCCGCCGTTCCCGCCCATGCTCGCGAGCGCTGGACGCCCGAACAAGCCAACGCCTGGTACGACAAGCAGCCCTGGCTCGTCGGCGCCAACTATGCCCCCGCCAACGCGATCAACCAGCTCGAAATGTGGCAGGCGGAAAGTTGGGACCCCAAGACGATCGACAAGGAATTGGGCTGGGCTCAGTCCATCGGCATGAACACGATGCGCGTGTTCCTCCATGACCAGTTGTGGAAGCAGGATGCAAAAGGCTTCACGAAGCGCATCGACCAGTTCCTGACCATCGCCAAGCGGCATGACATCAAGCCGCTCTTCGTCCTATTCGACAGCGTGTGGGATCCCAATCCGATGATCGGTCCGCAACATCCGCCGGTCCCCGGCGTCCACAATAGCGGCTGGGTACAGGGGCCAGGCATGGCGGGCCTGCGCGACGCCAGCCGCTATCCCCAGTACAAGGCCTATGTTCAGGGCGTGATCGGCGCGTTCGCGAAAGACCCGCGCGTCCTTAGCTGGGACGTGTGGAACGAACCCGACAACGACGCCAACCAATATAAGGGGCAGGAGGGGAAGGAGCCGCTGGTGCGGGCGCTGTTGGCGCAGGTGTTCCAGTGGGCGCGCGACGCCAACCCGACACAGCCTCTGACATCGGGCGTCTGGACGGGCAAGGACTGGACGCCGAACGGTCAGAACAGCCCGATGGAAAAGCTCCAATTGGGCCAGTCCGATGTCATCAGCTTCCACGATTATAGCTGGCCCGAAACCTTCGAGGCGCGGGTGAAGATGCTCCAGCCCTATGGTCGCCCGCTCCTCTGTACCGAATATATGGCGCGTGGCAACGGATCGACCTTCGACGGCAGCCTGCCGATCGGCAAGCGTTACAATGTCGCGATGATGAACTGGGGCTTCGTCGATGGAAAGACGCAGACGCGCCTTCCCTGGGACAGCTGGAAAAAACCTTATGTGCTGGAGGAGCCGACCATCTGGTTCCACGAGGTGTTCCGCGCCGACGGCACGCCCTACAGGCAGGCGGAAACCGACCTCATCAAACGGATGGCGGCAGCGCCCAAGGGTGTCGTCCCGCCAGCGTCCGCCTCGGCAGAGGCTGGGCGATAATCGACATATGACGCAACGAACATGGATTACGTCGTCATGCTTCGCATGCGACGGTTCGAAGGAAGGGGCAGGACTTGCACACTGATGCTGTGAACCGGGATGTCGAAGGCCGGTCGTCGTTCGGGCCGGTGGGGGATCGCACGTTGCGGCGCATCGATCGCCGACTGATGCCGATGCTCTGCCTCATGTACCTCATCGCCTATATCGACCGGCAGAATGTGTCCTATGCCAAGCTGGAGATGGTCGATGCGCTTGGCCTGTCCGAAGCGGCCTATGGCCTTGGCGCGAGCCTGTTCTTCCTTGGTTATTTCCTGTTCGAAGCGCCCGCCAACATGATATTGGCGAAGGTCGGCGCACGGCTCTGGTTCGCGCGCATCATGGGCAGCTGGGCGATCGTCACGATTGCGCTCGGCTTCACCCAGAACGCCACCATGTTCTACATCCTGCGTTTCCTGCTCGGTGTGGCGGAGGCGGGCTTCTTCCCCGGCGTGCTGTTCGTCCTGACGCTCTGGTATCCTCAGGCGCGGCGGGCACAGATGGTCGGCTGGTTCATGATCGCGAGTGCGGGCGCGAACGCGGTCGGATCGCTGATCGGCGGCGCGCTGCTCGGGCTGGACGGCATCGGCGGACTTCAGGGCTGGCAGTGGGTGTTCGTCGCCACTGGCATCCCCGCCATCCTCCTCGTCCCGATCGTGCTGCTGCGATTGCCCAGCCGCCCTGCCGAAGCGCGCTTCCTGACCGAAGAGGAGAAGGGCTGGCTCGCCGCCGAACTCGCGGGCGAACCCGGCGCGAAACATGACGAAGGCTCGGCCTGGCGCGCGATCCTCGATCCCCGCGTCCTGCTGCTCGCCGCGCTCTATTTCGCGATGCCGCTCGGCGCTTATGGTCTCAGCTACTGGTTGCCGACGATCGTCAAGGAATTCGGCGCGTCGAATCTTCAGAACGGCATCATCAACGTTATTCCCTGGGTCTGCGTCGCGCTGGCGCTGTGGGCCGTACCCAATCACGCGTCGCGGCGGGGGGCAAGCCGCTGGCACATCGTCGGCCCGATGCTGGTCGGGGCGGCTGCTCTCTTCTGTAGCGTCATCGTGCCGGGCGCGGCGATCAAGTTCGCCTTCCTCTGCATCGCCGCCGCCGCCATCTTCTCCGCGCAGCCCGTCTTCTGGAGCGTGCCGCAACGGCTGCTGACTGGCGCGCACGCTGCCGCCGGTTTGGCGGCGATCAACTCGATCGGCAATCTGGGCGGCTTCGTGGCGCAAAGCGCGGTGCCGACCATCCGAGACATGACGGGCAGCACGCTGGCCCCCATGGCGATGCTCAGCCTCGTCCTCACCCTGTCGGCGATCGGCTTCCTCCTGCTGCTCCGCCGGATCACCGATTTGCGCTGACCGGGGGGACGGCCGGGGCCGCGTTCGACAGATTATTCCCCGCCATTGATCTTTTCATGCGCGCCGTTAAGCCTGCTGCCATGATCCGGCGCGCGGCTGCGCGCCGCAGCAAAGGATGACGATGCCCCCCTTCCTCAAAGCCGGCGCAGCCCTTGGCGCGCTGCTCCTGACGACCGTTCCCGCCCTCGCGCAGCAGCAGTTGACGCTCGAACGCGTCTTTGCCAGCCCCGACCTCGTCGGTCCGCAACCCCGCGCGCTTCACCTCTCGCCTGATGGTTCGCTCGTCACGCTGCTGAAACCGCGCGCCGACGAAAAGGAGCGGCTCGACCTCTGGGCGATCGACACGCGCACCGGCGTGGAACGGATGCTGGTCGACTCCAAAAAGACCGGCAGCGGCGCGGCGCTCAGCGAAGCGGAAAAGATGCAGCGCGAACGCGACCGTTCGGTCGCAGGCAGCACCGGCATCACCAGCTACGACTGGTCGCCCGACGGCAAGTCGATCCTCGTCCCCGTCGATGGCGATCTCTATCTCGCAAGTCTCGATGGCAAGGTCACGCGGCTGACCAATACACCGGACGGCGAACTCAACGGCGTCGTCAGCCCCAGGGGCAGCTTCGTCTCCTTCGTGCGCGGCGGCAACCTCTTCGTCCAGCCGATCGGCGGCAGCGAGAAGCAACTGACGCAGGGCGCGAGCGAAACCCTCCACTGGGGCGAAGCGGAGTTCGTCGCGCAGGAGGAAATGGACCGGCGCACCGGCTATTGGTGGTCGCCCGACGACGCGCGCATCGCCGTCGCCCGCGTCGATGAAAGCCCGGTCGGTATCGTCACCCGCACCGCGATCGGCGGGGAGGGGACCAAGGTCTATCAGCAGCGCTACCCCGCAGCCGGAACCCCCAACGCCATCGTCGATCTCTTCGTGATGAAGGCGGATGGGTCTGGCCAGGTGCAGGTCGATCTTGGCCCGAACAAGGATATATACCTCGCCCGCGTCCACTGGTCGAAGGATGGCAGGACGCTCTATGTCCAGCGCGAAAGCCGCGATCAGAAGCGGCTCGACCTGCTCGCCGTCGATCCCGCGACGGGCAAGGGGCGCGTGATCCTGACCGAAACCGCGAAGAGCTGGATCAACCTCAGCGATAATTTCACGCCGCTCAAGGACGGCAGCTTCCTGTGGTGGTCGGAAAAGACCGGCCACGGGCATCTTTATCATGTGCGCGACAAGACATGGACGCCGCTCACCAGCGGCGATTGGGAAGTCCGCGACATCGCCGGGGTCGATGAAGCCAGGGGTCTCGTCTATTTCACCGGCAACCGTGAAACGCCGCTCGAACAGCAGCTCTACGTCGCACCGCTCGACAAGCCCGGCAAGGCGACTGCGCTGACGCAGGGCGGCTGGTGGAACGACGCGGTGATGGACGGCGCGGCCAGCCGCATCGTCGTCACCCGCCAGAACAGCGACCAGCCCAAGCAACTCTATCTTGCCGACACCAGCGGCAAGCGGCTGCAATGGCTGTCGGAAAATGCGCTGACCGGCAACCACCCCTATGCGCCCTATGTCGCCAGCCATGCCAAGACGCGCTTCGGCACGGTGAAGGCGGCGGACGGCACAACCCTCTATACCAAGATCATGACCCCGCCGATGCAGCCGGGCAAGCGCTACCCCGTGTTCATGATCCATTATGGCGGGCCGGGCGGCGGACGTCAGGTGACCAACATATGGAGCGGCGCGCTCAATCAGTATCTGGTGGATCGGGGCTGGATCGTCTTCGCCATCGACAATCGCGGCACACCCGATCGCGGCAAGGCGTTCGAGGACCCGATCTATCACGCCATGGGCACGGTCGAAGTCGAGGACCAGTTGCGCGGGGTCGAATGGCTCAAAGCCCAGCCCTTCGTCGATCCCAAGCGGATCGCGACCTATGGCTGGTCCTATGGCGGCTATA
>CAJYHD010000753.1 GCA_913773715.1 uncultured Sphingobium sp. | reverse complement strand
CATGCACCGATCCTCCTGCGCGCGACGATGGGATGCGGATGATCGCTGGCCAGCCGCGCGACGACATCCGCCAGCGGCTCCGTCACCACGGCCATCCAGTGGGCATTGGCGTGGAGCAGGTTACGCTCATCCGCCATGATGCCGACATGGCCTGGGAAAAAGATGAGGTCGCCACGCCGCAGCACCGCTTCGCTGTCGATCGGCTCGCCGATGCCTTCGGCTTGCAGGTCGGTGTCGCGCGGCACGGCGACGCCGCACGCGCCGAGCGCGACCTGCACCAGCCCCGAACAGTCGATCCCGCGATGCCCGCGTCCGCCCCAGACATAGGGCTGTCCGAGACAGCTGGCCGCGACCGACACCCAATCGCTCGGCTGCTCGGTAATCGCGGCTGCGTGACGGGCGTGAACGAAACCTTCCGCGCAACTCAGGAAGTCGCCTTCGGCTTCGCCCGTGAACTGCGCGCACATGGGCCAGTAATCGATGATCTGCGACTTGATGTCGGGCGCGGCAAACAGGGGCGCGGTCTGGGCGGTCACGCGGTGCGTTGCCTCCTCAAGCACATCGAGCGCTTCGCGGCGAACATAGCCGACATAGCCGTCATGCGCGCAGAAGCCCCAAGCCCAGTCGGTCGTTAGATCCAGCGCATGGAACGTCTCGCCGCGCAGCAATTCGCTGACAGCTTCGGAGGCGGCGGATGCTTGCGACAGGACCGGCGTACCGGGCGCGACGCAGGTTAACGCGACGGCGCGCGCGTAATGGGCGGAGAAAAGCGTACCAGCGAGGGCAAGGTCGGCCAGATCGCCGCGCGCTGCATGAACACGTCGATCCAGCGCGACCGAACGTCCGTCGAGTTCGAACCGGATTCTCTTATGCGGGGTGTTCCGCGCGGGATTTGTCGTGCCTTTCATCGCGCGCGGTTCCTGCGATGAAATGGTGAAAGGCGTCAAGGAAATCCGCCCCCTTGGGCGTTGGAGTGATGAAAATATTGCGCCGATCCGCCGCGTCCCGCTCTCGCCGAAGATATCCGAGCGCCGACAGCTTGTTCAGCGCGCGGGTAATGACCGGCTTGGACACATGAAGCACTTCTGCCAGTCCTCGCACGGTATGCGGGCCGGGCGCTATGTAAACCGTCATCATCAGGGCCATTTGGCGATTGGTCAGGTCCGGCTTCCCGGATCGGACATAATCGACAAGGGTCCGCATCCATTGGCTCAGGGGATCGGCCCGGGCGATATTATCTTTGAATGGCGGAGCGTTCATGTCGCCTTAACGCACGATCGCAAATCCGGTTGCGTAACGGAAGTCGGGATTGTTACCGCTTTTCAGTCGCGCCCATATCTTTTCTGCAACAGCCGGAAAATTGCGCGCAGACCAAGCGCTTCTCCGCCCTTTGGACGGCCCGGTTTCGCTGCCGGTCGCCAGGCAAACGTGTCGAGATGCAGCCATGGCGTGCCTTCGGGCACGAAGCGCTTCAGGAACAGCGCCGCCGTGATCGCACCGGCAAAGCCGCCTTCGCCCGCATTGTTGATGTCGGCGATGTCGGACTTCAGCATGTCGGCATAGTCATCCCACAACGGCAGGCGCCAAGTCGGATCGTCCACCTCCGTTCCGGCTTCGGCGGCTTCGGCGGCAAGCGTGTCGTCATTGGCGAACAGGGCAGGAAGGTCCGGCCCCACCGCAACCCGCGCCGCGCCGGTCAAGGTCGCGAAGTCTATGATGAGTTGCGGCGCGTCCTCACCCGCTCGGGTCAGCGCGTCGCCCAGCACCAATCGGCCCTCCGCATCGGTATTGCCGATCTCGACCGTCAGTCCCTTCCGCGTGTGCAAGATGTCTCCGGGGCGGAAGGCGTTGCCACTGATCGCATTTTCCGCAGCCGGGATCAGCAGATGCAAGCGCACCGGCAGGTTCGCGCCCATGATCAGTTGCGCCAGCGCCAGCGCATGGGCTGCGCCGCCCATATCCTTCTTCATCAGGCGCATGCCCGAAGACGGCTTGATGTCGAGGCCGCCGCTGTCGAAGCAGATGCCTTTACCCACGACAGCAATGCGTGGATGCGCTGGATCGCCCCAGGTCAGTTCTATGAGACGCGGAGCGAAGGTGCGGTCGGCGGCCTTGCCCACAGCGTGGATCATGGGGAACTGCCGCTCCAGCGCCTCGCCCTTGGTCACCTCGACCGGCGCGCTGAAGGGCTGTGCGACCGCCCGCACCGCCGCTTCCAGATCGGGTGGTCCCATGTCGGCGGCGGGCGTATTGACGAGGTCGCGCACCAGCGCGACCGCAGTGGCGAGACGCACCACAGGATCGATGCGAGCGACCTCGCTTGTCAGCAAGATGCGCGCGCCCGTTTCCTTATCGTCCTTGCGATACCGGCTGAACTTATATTGCGCCGTTAACCAGCCAAACGCGGCTTCGCCCAGCGCTCCATCCGCGATCCGATACTGTCCTTCTGGCATCAGCTCGGCCAGCTTGGCGAGGCACCATGGCCCAAGCGTTGCAGCATCCTTGACACCCGCGACCACCGACCATTCGCTTTCATCTTTGCCGGGGACGATGGCGTGGCTGTACGGCTTGCCAATGAACTTTTGCGCTGCGATCAGCGCGCGGACGGGGGCGGAGCGCGCCGCCAGCCAGTCGGCGATGCTATCCGTGGTGACGAGGTGGATCGAATGGGCGGGCTGGTTGTTGTCCGCTTTGATGAGGTCGGCGAGAGCAGTAGCAGTC
>CAJYHD010000752.1 GCA_913773715.1 uncultured Sphingobium sp. | reverse complement strand
GACACCGGCCACCCCGCTCAAAGAGCGGCAATCATCCCCGCTAATGGGCGCCGTGCAAGGCGGCCGTTAGACCTCGCTTACGATGGAGCGGGTCGCCAACGCCGGATATGTCACCGCCGCGCATGCTACGGGACGCGGGGTCGCCAGACGAATGTGTGCGGCCTCGCTCGATCTGGCGCGGGACATGGGCTTTCGCGCCATGCAGTTCAACTTCGTGGTTTCGACCAACGTGCGTGCGGTCGCATTATGGCAGAACATGGATTTCGAAATTGTCGGTCGCCTGCCCGGTGCCTTTGCCTATCCCGATGGCACGGATGTCGACGCTTTGGTGATGTATAGAAAGCTCGGGCGCTGAAAGTCGCTTAAGCTTCGCCACGCTTGGTGAAGCGAGCGAAGGCGGCGCCAGAAAGGCGCGCTTCGATGCGAATTTCCTCGCCCTCCACCTCGGCTGACAGCACTTCGCCATGTTCGTGCAGCCAGGCAAGCGCTGCGCCGTCTGAAATCGGCACGCGCAGGCCATAAACCTTTGCGCCCTTCGTCATGCGGTCGCTGATGGCGCGTTGTAGCGTCTCGACGCCCTCCCCGGTCAATGCGGACAGGATCACCACGTCGTCCCGACGAGTTGCGGTTTCCCGGACGATGGCTTCGGCTTCATGATCGAGCAGGTCGAGCTTGTTCCACGCCTCGATGATAGGGGGCGGTTCCGGCTCCCCTTCCCTGCGATCCAGTGCAGCTTCCCCAGCGACACCGAGTTCACCTAGGACATCGAGTACGTCGTCACGTTGTGCGTCGGTGTCCGGGTGCGCGATGTCGCGGACATGGATGATGAGGTCGGCGGACAGCACCTCTTCCAGCGTCGCGCGGAAGGCAGCGATCAGCTGGGTCGGAAGGTCGGACACGAAGCCCACCGTGTCTGACAAGATCGCCTTGTCGAGACCCGGCAGCGCGATTTGCCGCATGGTCGGATCGAGCGTGGCGAACAACAGGTCTTCCGCCATGACGTCAGATCCCGTCAGGCGATTGAAAAGCGTCGATTTTCCAGCGTTGGTATAGCCGACGAGAGCAATGACTGGCCACGGCGCGCGCTGGCGCCGGGCGCGGTGCAGGCCGCGCGTGCGCGTAACCTGATCCAGTTCACGGCGGATTTTTGCCATGCGATCACGAATCATGCGGCGGTCAGCCTCGATCTGGGTTTCACCGGGACCGCCAAGGAAGCCGAAGCCGCCCCGCTGACGTTCGAGGTGGGTCCAGCTTCGCACGAGGCGTCCGGCCTGATAGTCCAGGTGGGCGAGTTCCACCTGTAGGCGGCCTTCGTTGGTGGCCGCCCGCTCGCCGAAGATTTCGAGGATGAGGCCAGTCCGGTCGATGACCTTCGCCTCGCATGACTTTTCGAGGTTGCTCTGCTGGACCGGGGACAGGCTGTTGTCGACGATGACGAGTTCGGCTTCCTCCTGTCGAACGAGCGTTGCGATCTGATCGACCTGGCCGCTGCCGAACAGGGTGGCGGGCTTGCGGTCGCGAACGCGAAAGGCCTGCGCCGCGCGTACGTCGATGCCGATGGCGAGCGCAAGGCCGCGGGCTTCCTCAAGCCGCGCATCGCTGTCGCGGCGATCGGCGCCATGGGTTTCGGCATGGACGACGACGGCGCGTGCGCCGCGCGCTACCTCGTCATCGGAGTCGCGGTTGAAGATTGCCATTCGGAATTGAAGCACCTGTGGCGGCGTCCGGTCCACCGACAAGGCGGACCGGCGCGCTAAATGGATCAGTCGTCCTGCTCGTTTTCGCCGCTGAGGTCGAGCGCCTGAAGCGGCTGAACGGTCGAGATCGCATGCTTGTAAACAAGCTGAACCATGCCGTCACGCTCGAGCAGCATGCAGAAGAGGTCGAAGGCTGCGATTTCGCCCTGAAGCATAACGCCGTTGACGAGGAACATCGTCACCGGGCTGCCGGACTTGCGCACGGCGCTCAAGAAGATTTCCTGAAGCAGCTTGGGCTTGGCGTTGCCGTCGGTGGATTTGCGCAGATCGGTGAGGTCCATCGACTGGGCCGGCATGACGGTGGAGATCGCATGCTTATACACCAGCTGCGACTGACCATCCCGGCGCAGCAGCACGGAGAAATTGTCGAACCAGGTGATGATGCCCTGAAGCTTCACGCCTTTGACCAGGAACATGGTCACGGGGGTCTTGCTCTTGCGCAGGCTATTCAGGAAAATATCCTGAAGATTGTTGATCTTGTCGGCCATAATGAATGCCGCTCCTTATTGTTGGCGGGACGTTACCCGCTCTCGCATCCTTAAGCAGGATGTCTTGCCTGCCCCCGCGCGTCGAGGGCAAGCCACATCTATCGCAATTGCGAACAAGCGTCCATGGCACAGATGCTTTCCGGCCAAATTGCGCAACGGGCGCTTGAGGAAGCTATTCCTTGCCGTCTGTAATGCCGAGCAGTTTGAGTTTCCGGTGCAAGGCGGAGCGTTCCATGCCGATAAAAGTCGCCGTGCGCGAAATATTCCCT
>CAJYHD010000751.1 GCA_913773715.1 uncultured Sphingobium sp. | reverse complement strand
AGGGCAAGGCCGCGATCAGGTTGCCCGGATCAGTCCGCGTCACTGGCACGATCCGCGACCCCAGGTTGATCCTCCCGCAAGAGAGCAAGTCGGTAGGCAATATTCTGAAAGCCTTCGGCCGCGCCATCACTGGCAAGCAAGGCCCAAGGGCGACCGACGCCGATTGCGCCGCGCTCACCGCCCGGATGCTGCGTTAGGTTTCGCTATCCAGCCACCCACCGCTGAAGCCAGCCCGCTTCAAACCACGCCGCACATGTGGGTTCCGCTTCATCGTGTTCCACACCAGCCCGGAACGATGGTTTTCGATCATTGCGACGATCGGACCCTGATCGATGCCCAGATAATCCTTGTCCACCCAGCCGATCCCCGGCCGCAGTTCGCCATGGCGGAAGGGCTGGGGCGGCCGCCGCGTGATCGTCGGGTTGAAGCTGTCGAGGAAGCCATATTTGTCATAGAGGCGATCCCCGTATCGGAAATACATCGCCTGCACCGTCGGCTCGATGATGTCGGGCGCAAAAGGCAGCGACCCCAGCAGCGCCGTCGGTGCCAGTGTCCCGTCGTCACGCTCGTTCGGCCCGCGCGCGGAATAGCTGAAGAAGGACCGCTCCTGCCCGCCCAGCATCATCTTGAAGTCGCCCGGCCCGTCACACGCGGTCAGCCCCCAGCAGTCATTGCTATATCCCGCCCAACCGCCGGGATTCTCGATCGCATAGTTGCGCTGGCTGTAAGCGGCCCGGCGGCTATTCTCGAAATAGTCGATGCCCTTGCCCGCGATGAACTGGTCCTTGATTCCGCGGAAATCGAGCCAGACATGGCTGTACTGATGCCCAAACATCGGCGCGAAATTCAGATGCTCTTCGCCCCAGCGATTGGCCCAACTGCTCTCGAACCGGCTGCTCCAGTTGTTCCATGTGTCGTCGCGCAACGGAAAGGTCGGCGATCCCATCCCCAGCACATAGAGGATCATGCCCTCATTATAGATTTCCCAGTCCGACCGGATGAAGCCGCTTTCCGGGTTCCAGCCCATCGACACGAGCGGCGTGCGCGGCGTGATCCACGTCCATTCGATCGCGCGATACAGCCGCTCGGCAAGGTCGCGGATGCGCCCTTCCTCCGGGTGCATCGGATCGTCGAACCAGCTTTGCGCGAACAGCACGCCCGCCATCAGAAGGGCGGTGTCGATCGTCGACAGCTCCGACAGCGAAAAGCGGTACCCCTTGGTCGACCCCAGGAAATGATAGAAGAAACCGCGATAGCCGCTGACCCCCGTGCGTCCCTCACCCATCGGCGCATCGGCCAGAAATTGGAGCGTCGTCAGCGTCCGCGTCCGCGCCTGCGCCCGCGTGATCCAGCCATGGCTCTCGCCGATCGGATAAGCGGTGAGCGCGAAGCCGACAGCCGCCACCGACACGAAGGAGGGCGTCGGCCAACGGTCAGGCGCCATCCCCGTCTTGTCGTCCGTCACTTCCCAGAAATAGCGGAAGGCAAGCTTCTGAATGTCGTCGATCAGCGGGCTGACCTCGACATCCAGCGCGGGCCGCTTGTCGAGTACGGTCCAGCCGTCGATCGCAACCGGTCCTTGCGGCGGGGGAGGCGGATCGGCCTTAAACGGATTGCGGACGGCGCAGCCGGATAGCAGCCCGGCGATCCCGACACCCGCCGCGCCCACGAACTTCCGCCTGTCGATCAATCCTTAACTCCTCTTTCCCGACAAACGTTCTCCCCCCTTTGTTGATCCCTGTTAGAATCTGTATCCGACGCGGAACTGGATGCGCCGCGGCAGCGTCAAGAGGTTATTGGCGAATGCCCCGTTTGCCGGGTCAAGTGGATCGGTGATCTGTCCGTTGGGCAAAACCGTGTTGTTAAAGAATTCGTCGAAGCCGCTGAAATTATTGTTGTTGAACGCGTTCAGGACATCGATCGCGATATTGACCTCATCCTTGCGACCGAAGAGCGGGAACGTCTTGGCGAGCGTCAGATTGACCTCGCAGAAAGCGAAGACACCCTTGATGCAGTTCTTGTCGGGGTAACGGGCCGTGAACTCGTTGAGGCCCGACGACGCGCCGTTGGTGCCGTCCGTCACATGATAGGCTTGGCCCGATCCCAGCGTCGTGAGTGTCGAGAATTGCAGCCCCCAAGGCAGATCGACGATGCCCGACAGGACGACGCGATGCCGCTCGTCGCCCTCGGTCGCGCGCCAGCCATAGGCGTCGGGCGTCGGCGCATCCAGGCTGAACAGGTCGCCGCCATTCTGCTCCGACTTGCCGAGCGTATAGGCGATGTTGAGGCCCCAGCCCGATGCCTTGGTGTAATTCTTGTCGAGCGTGAAATAGAGCGCCTTGTATCGTGTATCCAGCCCGTCATAGCCGATCAGCACGTTGGAGTAGCCGTTGGCGCGCACGGCATTCAGCAGCGCCGCGTCGCAGCATTTGCCAAAGCCGCCATTTTCTCGCGTCGCAAACAGATTGGTGTATCCGTTCCTGCCGCGCTGATAGGACGCCGTCACCGACGCCTCGAAGATACCGATCCTCTGACGCACGCCGAGCGAGAACTGGTCGTTGACCGGCGGCTTGGCGTCGTTCTTGACCGCGAAGAGTTCCGGCAGACCCTCCCGCGTGTTCGAGGCGAGCAGAGCGAGCAAGCCGTCGCGCGTTAGATAGGACGGGTTCCATGCGGTCGTCGGTTGCCCGTCGCGCAGGCTTCCATCGGCGGAAAAGCGGAACAGGCCGATCGGGTTGATCGTGCGCGACCGTTCATCGACCGTGTTGTTGAAGTTGTTGCGGTCATAATAGCGGCCCGCGCCGCCGAAGATGACCGTGCTGCGGTCGCCCTTGATGTCCCAGTTGAAGCCTAGGCGCGGCGCGAAAGCCCCCTTGAACGGGCTGCGATCGCTGCCGTCCGTGATGTAGTTTTCCGGGTCGAAATAGGACGTCGTCGGTAGCGCCCGCAGAGCCGCCGCCGCATTGGCGGGCGTGCGATATTTGTTGTTGAAACCGTTACTCTCATAATCCCAACGGATGCCGAGGTTGAGCTGCAACTTGTCGGTGACGTCCCAGTCGTCCTGCACATAAAGGCCAAGCTGCGTGTTCGATCCGCGAAGCAGCCCTGTACCAAGACCAAGTCGTGCTTCCGCCGGGAAAGCGAAGGTCAGATTGTTGTTCGCCTCGCGCCGGAAGGAATAGCGCGGCTGGACATAAGCCTGGTTGTTGAAGCTGATGTCGGTGAACTCGATCCGCGCACCGAACTTGATCGCGTGGCCCTGAATGCCGGTGTAGGTCAGATCGTTGCGGAAATTATAGCTTTCCTGCACCTCGCGCCGCGTCGAATCCTTGCCGCCGAACAGAATCACGCCCTGATAGTCGAAGCTCGGAAGATCAGGGTTCAGTGCGACCGGATTGAACGTGTAATTGAGATAACTGGCGTTGAACTCGTTGACGACACTGTCGTCGTCATAAGTCCATTTGAACTGATATGTATCGACCTTGTTCTTCTTGTTTTCCGCATATTCGTAAGCCGTATTGTCGCCGAATCCTTGGATATCGGTTTCCTGACGACGGCTAAACGACAGGTCGAACGTCTGCCGCTCGTCCGGTGTGAACGTCAGCTTCCCAAAATAGAAATCGCTGCGGAAGGGACTGACGAACGCGCCTTCGAACTCGGATAAGCGCCGGCCTGAAAACTGTTCGAACTCGGCTATCGCCTCTGGAGGCCCATTCGACCGCACGTTGAAGGCGCGATCCTGATCATTGCCTTCGTACGCCGCAAAGAAGAACAGCTTGTCGCGAATGATCGGTCCGCCCAGCGACGCGCCATATTGCTTGCGCTTGAAGGCGGGCTTGGGTTCGCCGTCGCGCTTGTCGATGAAGCTTTTCTCCGTCAGCGACCGGTCGGTATATTGACCGAAGATTTCGCCGTGGAACTCGTTGGTGCCGGACTTGGTGACGGCGGTGATGACGGCCGCGCCCGCCTGCTCATATTCCGCCTTGTAATTCTGCGTGATGACGCGGAATTCCTGCACGGCAAGCTGGCCGAAGGCATTGCCGCGACTATTCTGCTGGCCCGCGATGCCGCCCTCGCGCAGCTTGTTCTTGAGGCTCACGCCGTCGATGAAGACGTTGACCTGCGACGCGGGCGAAGCGCCGGACGAAAAGCTCTTGTCCGTTTCCGAGTCATTGTAGCGCACGCCCGGCGCCAGCGCGGCAAAGCTCAGGAAGTTGCGGTCTGTCTGCGGCAGGACGCGGATCTGCTCCTGACTGATGTTGGTCGCGATTTCGCTGGTCCGCGTTTCGCGCAGACGGCTTCCGGTGACGACGATCTGGCTTTGCGCGGCGTCATCGGCTGGCGGCGTTCCCGCATCGCCGGTTTCGGGGGCAGCCGCCGCGCCGAGCCGGGCATCGACCGTCGCCGACTGGCCGACACCGACCGCCACCACCTGCTCGAACCGTCCGTCATTCGGTCCGGTGACCGTGATGCGATAAGTCCCCGCGCGGACGCCGTTCAGAATATAAGTACCGTTGGCGCTCGTCGTCGCGGCTTGCGTGCGGCCTGTGCCTGCGCTCGACAGCGACACGGTCGCCCCCGGCACGGCGGCGCCACCCGCGTCAGTGACACGGCCACGGATCGAGGCGACGGTCGTCTGCGCCGACGCGGGAGCGACCAGGACGACGCTGCCGGAAAGAGCGGTCGCGCTCGCGAGTATCAGCTTGATGGCGGATGCGGTACGCATGGCATCTATTCCCCTGTTTATTCCCGGTTCGCGCCGGGCTTTTGACCTGAAGCAATTCTCGTGCTGGCACGGACAATGACGCTAGCGTCATGAAGTTCCGTTCATCTGGCGTTTATCGGCCGGTTGGAGCATGAATCGCGCGGACTGTCCTATCGATGCCACACGTGGGAAAATCACAACCTGCGCTTTGCGATAGGATCGGGGTTGCGCAATAATATGACAGGATTTGCGGGAACCATGCGAAGTTAAGCGGACACCGTCCGCATCGGCGTTGATCCTTCGGCCAGTCCGGGCGTTCGTCGGCGCAGAGGATGATCGGGAGATGATGATGCAGAAGGGCCACCTGTCGAGACGCGCGATGATGATCGGTGCCAGTGCCGTCGCCGCCTGGATCAGCGGTCCTGCTCGCGCCTTGCTGGCGCAGGGCATGGCCGCGTCCGATCCCCATGCCGCCCGGATCGAGGATCTTATTGCGCGCATGACGGTCGAGGAAAAGGCGGGGCAGGTGACGATCATGGCCGCCGCCTGGGCCGGTGGCGCGGCCAATGCGCTCAACCCGGCATCCGGCGCGAAATCCAGCTTCAGTCAGCAGCTTGCCGACGTGCGTCGCGGTCGATTGAGCGGCGTGTTCAACGGCAATGGCGCGGAGATGGCGCGGCAGATGCAGGCCGTCGCGGTCCGCCAGTCCCGCCTCAAGATCCCGCTCATCTTCGCCGCCGACATCATCCACGGCTTCCGCACCATCTTCCCGATGCCGCTTGCCGAAGCGGGCAGCTTCGATCCCGACCTTGCCGAACGCACCGCCCGCGCCGCCGCCGTGGAAGCGAGCGCAGCGGGCATCGACTGGACCTTCGCGCCTATGGTCGACATCGCCCGCGACGCGCGTTGGGGACGCGGGATCGAGGGCGCGGGCGAAGACGTGCTGCTCGGGCGCATCATGGCGGACGCGCGCGTGCGCGGCTTTCAGGGCCGCTCGGGCCTTGCGGCGCCGGACGCGATGGCCGCCTGCGCCAAGCATTTCGCTGCTTATGGTGCAGGCGAGGGCGGTCTCGATTACAACAGCGTCGATGTGTCGGAACGCACCTTGCGCGAAATCTATTTCCCGCCGTTCGAGGCCGCGCTGGATGCCGGGGCCGCATCCGTCATGGCCTCCTTCAATGAATTGTCGGGCATCCCCGCCACCGCCAATCCCTGGCTGCTGACCGATGTGCTGCGCCGCGAATGGAAGTTCAACGGCCTCGTCGTGTCCGATTACACCGCCGACTTCGAACTCATCGATCATGGCTTCGCCGCCGATGAGCGTGAGGCCGCCAAGCTCGCCTTTTTGGCAGGCGTCGATATGTCGATGCAGTCGGGCTTTTACCTTCGCCACCTGCCCGGCCTCGTCAAAGACGGGGAAGTGCCGACTGCCCGCCTCGACGAAGCCGTCAGCCGCGTCCTGTCGCTGAAGGCGCGGCTCGGCCTGTTCGACGATCCCTTCCGTCGCATCGATCCACAACGCGAAATGCAGCGCGTCAGAACACCGGACCATCTGGCGCTAGCCCGCGATGCCGCCCGCCGATCGATCGTGCTGCTGAAGAATGAGGACGACCTCCTGCCCCTGCCCCGCTCGGGCAAACGCATCGCGCTCATCGGTCCCTTCGTTCAGGGGCAGCGCGAACTGATCGG
>CAJYHD010000750.1 GCA_913773715.1 uncultured Sphingobium sp. | reverse complement strand
GATCACCTTCTCCGTTGAAGGCCGCGCGTACGAGATTGACCTCTCAGACAGCAATGCCGACAAGTTCTACAAGGCGCTGACGCCGTTCGTTGACGCAGCACGCTCGGTTGGGTCCGCCGGCGCCGGTCGAGCCACCCGCGGTGCGGCTCGCTCCAAGAGCGACCTTGACCTCGGCGCAATCCGTGAGTGGGCTCGGGCCAACGGCCACACGGTCAGCGATCGTGGGCGCGTCCCGGGTAGCGTCATCGAGGCTTACAAGGCGGCTACGGCGTAACTGGTTCGGACAGGAGGATACCCCCGGCTCAGTGAAGGCCGGGGGTGTCCTATTTTGCTCGCACTAACTCGGTTCGGAGCACGCTCGCAATAATTCCCGGCAACCAACCCGCTGGCCTTGTAGCTGTCCGGTCAGACCAAGCTGGCGCGGCCGAGATCGAAGAGGTCAGGTTGACGCTGTTCGAACAGATCCTCGAGGGCATCTCCGTCACGAGCTTCCGCAAACGCGGCCTCCTCGTCGGTAATCGGCACCACCTGCAGCCACGTCGTGTAGACGTCCTCGTCCTCGTACGCGGGGAACTCGTTCTCCCAGCAGAACGGGGGGACGATGAAACCATGCTGGGTTGTCACGACAGCGCCAGCGTGTTGGAACGCGCCGCGAATGACCGTCCCGTAATGGGATGGGCCGCCGTCTGCGACGTAGAACGCGCAGAATGCGAGACCACTGCCGAAACGTTCCCAGTCGCTACCCGCGCAGCCGACGAACTCGGATGTCACCGGCTTTCCCGTGGCGGTGCGGTACCCCGTGTCGATGAGACTCGCGCCGACAGTGCTCCACGATACGAGGCCCTCGTCTGGGCAGTCGGCGACAGAAAACCCGCCCACACTATGCCCAGACTCGGCGGTGTCGTACTTTCCAACTGAAGGGTCTAGTCCTGGCCGCCCGAACCCGGCGAGCGAGCGATCACGGGCGATGTATGAGTCAATCATGGCGATAGCGCAAGCGAGGCACCCGACCCCCTAGGAGTCGCGCTCAGTACAGCGTTGGCGCTCGGTCGCCGAGCCAGTACTCGATGCCGTGGATCGGCGAACGTTCCGAGTTTGCCCCGTAGATTTCCTCTCGCGAGAGCTGCACGTCAAGCTTTCGAGTTGCTGGCTCGAAGTACACACGGTACTCCGTTGGCTTCGGAACCTCGATTGCGGCCAGCTCTTTCTCTGCCGCGAGAAGGTCATCGACGAGCAGGTTCTGCACTTGGCGGATCCGCGCGAGCGCTTCATCGATGCCCTGCACGTCGCCCGGGTGCTTGATGGTTCCACCCTGGTCATAGTAAACATTCGCGAAGCGCATACCGCGCTCGGATGACGCATAGAGGTATATGGCGCCCAAATCGGGGGCGCCATTTGCGTACTCCAGTGCGAGGCTAATCCAGCTCTCGAATAGATTCTGAAGTATTGCACTTTCACTGCTCATAATTACCTCTATTGTACCAGCCGGAGGGGAACTGGGTGGCCGTTGATCGTCGAATCGACAATAAATTCGGTTGGGCGACCGGTTGCGTCATTTTTTAGGAAGATGTCCGCCGAAACGTGAGCGGGCGGATCGGCTTTCATGGCCAGTTCCCACTGGTGCTCGATTCGGCGATATTCGATGCGATTATGGTCCGCGAGTTGGCTGACCAGGTTATCGATCTTCCGAGAGCCACCGTAAAGGTCGCCCGCGAGGTGGGAAGCATCGTCGCCCGGGAGCTTGCCCGGTGTGTCTGGATCGTGACGAAGCCTACCTTCGTGGGTCTTGAACTCGAGCTTCTCCGCGTGGAATCGGTCGATGTGGCCGTTTTCATCGGTGTGGTAGATGTAGTCGTGCTCGCCCGTCTGATACCACGTGTCGGGTTTTAGTGTCTTTCCGTCGGGGTTCCAGTGTGAACCGTCACGAACGACCGGCAAATCGTCGATGTCTGTCTTGCTCAGTGGCCGCCAGCCCTCGGGAGCATCTCCCGTAAGGCGGTTAGGTCGCATCGGCGAATCGCCAGCCGGCGGCAGGGTGGAGGTTCCCGCTAATGGTCCATCAGGCGTCGGCGTGGCGGGGGTGCGCTCTGGAAGATTGCCTGTGTGGCTGCCGTTGAGTTTGCCTCGTAGCCACCGAACGATGCTCTCGATAGCGGTGCAGATTTTATCGAAGAGCGGCATGAGCCGTCGGGCCGATTCGAGGAGGTTGGTAATGAACTTCCCCACCCGCGCGGCGACAGAGGCGACCTTAGTCACAACCTGACCGATCGCGACCGGCGTGCCAAAACCCAGTGTGGCCCCGGCCGTGATGAGCGCGCTGATGGCCGTACCGACCACCTGAGCAATCGCATCACGGACCAGCTCGTACACGGTCTGCACGAGGCCGGACGCGATCTCGAGGCCAGAACCCACCGCGCCTGTCCACGTGCCGGTCGAGGCGACAGTGTCGGCGAGTTCCTGGACGTGAACTCGGTAGGCGTGAATGGTGGCGCCGCTCATTCCGTCGAGGTCGCCCAGGCGGTGTTGGAGGTCCGCGCCAACGCGGTTGAGTTGGCCGGCGACGTTCGCCCACGTCTGCGCAAAAGCCATCACCTCGGATGCGTTGCCGGTGAGGTCTTGCAGCCAGCCACGGAGGGGCTCGATGTGATCCAATACCCATCCGAGTCCGTTGGCGAGGAGCGTACCGATTGGGTCGATGACGGCGCCGATGCCATCCAGCGCCATTGAAAACGCCGCGACACCACCTTCAACCCAATTACCCGACTGGATCGCATCGGCAAGATCCGCACCGTCCTGTAGCAAATACGCACCGCCGAACGCAGACGGCTGAGACGCAACGGGCGCAGCGACGAGAGGGTTATCGCCCATCAGCCCAAGCCTCGCTCCAGGCCGCGGATCGTGTCCACGACGGAATCTTCGTACGTCTGAAAGTCGCTCGCCGCGTCCCGAAGCTGCTGCGCGGTGCGCTGAATGGTTTCGCCTTCAGCTTGGACAGCCGACCCCATGACCTGCGAGACAATTCCGACCGGTGGCACCATCCACGAACACAGCAGTCCGAATGCTCCGCTCGAGAGATTTATCGACTGCAGGGCCGCCAACGCCTGCGACGCATCAGAGGCGAGCTGATCCACGAGACCCGCGTGCTGGTGCATGAGTTCAACGTCAACCCGAATGTCGCCGGCGCTCACTGGATGCCCCCAGACCGGCCGAGTTCATCACCCGCGTTGCGGGCCTCGAGGTCCGCCGCGATCGTCTTCACGATCGGATCGTCCTCGCCCATGATGTCCGTCGTCGCCGCGAGAGTATCGGCGCGGGCCTGGCGCGTCGCTTTGCCGATCAGTTCGAAGATCTCGGCGGCGAGACGGTCGCCCCCGCGATCGAGCGCGCTGTCGCCGATTCGCAGGTCACGGAGGACGCCGGCGGCATCAACCTCGACGGAAAGGTCACGGCGGATGGAGACGGCCTTGCCTCGCACGCCGTCGATGGCGGATTGCAGCGCGGGATACCGCTCAGCGCGTTGCTGCGCCCGACGGACGTCATCTTGAACTCGCTGCACCGCTTCGTCAGCGCCCCAGACCATACGAGCCCCCTTCGCATTTCGGACACTTGACCTTACGACGGCGCGCCCCAGAGTTGGATGAGACTTCTGTCATCTTCACCCGAAGGGGCTGCGCCCCAGCTGCAGTCGCACGACGCCTGAGTGCTATGTCAGGCGGCGCGCACCGCAGGCCCGCGCGACATCAACCAGTCACGGGATTGACTCAGCCTCAGGCTCACGCCACACCAGCCGGCCGACTACTCAAGCGCAAGGTCAGCGGCCGTTACGAGTGCACAGGCCAATTGACGAGCACTGCTGGGCGAAATCATGAGTGAACGCGACCTCGCATCATCAACGACTATCGCTACGTACGTGCACTCCGACCCGGCCATCCGTTCGACACCTACGTCAATAGGGAGTGCCCGTTCAACGGGCTCGAACTGCGCGTGTTCGCCGTGTGCGATGCGTTCGATCGCAGGTACGTGCCTTAGTTGAGCCCAGTGGACATCATCACCAGCACCGGAATCGGTGAGGTGCGCAGCTTGGCACCAAGTTGGACAGCGTCCCTCCGTGCACATCTCTCGGCTACGCGGCACAAGTCGCTCCATCCTGATCATTGGTCACGCTCAACATGCAGAGCGTACGTTGACCGATCAGGTGGTGCGTCAAACTATCCACAGGCTGCTCGGAAGGGCGATCTCTCGCGGCTCCGGCTTCACCTGCAGAAGTGCGGGTGATCACCCGTTTGATGCGATGCGAGGGATGCAGCTTCCCGGGCAGGCTCGCTCGAAGTGGAACCGGATTGCCGACAGGGCCAATTCACCCGGCACGGCAGGTGAAATCCACTTCACACTTCGGTGTGCTCTGTTTCAATCGTTCAGTGCAAACCGTCACTGTCCCTGGAATCGTTCGCATTGGCAAAAGTGACGAACCTGTGATGCTTCAAGTTCGATTCGATAGAGGGGCCATGCATATGGACTCGGGGGAGGTTGGCGGTTCCGTGCTTATCGTCAGTAACGTCACCATGCGGCGCATCGTAAAAGCCTGGGAACAGTCGACCGTCTAACCCGCCGAATCGACCCGCGTGCGCACTCTGAGCCAGAGCAGCTCACAGCG
The DNA here is from genome assembly GCA_913773715.1 of uncultured Sphingobium sp. The sequence goes on along the minus strand of CAJYHD010000750.1, from coordinate 9,626 downwards.
AAACATGCCGATCGGACGGTTGGCGTGCAGCACGTTTCGTCGTTCACTGGAACCAGCGGGCACTGCAAGCTAGTCCTGGCACCCGCGCTCCTCGTTGCCGGTCTGCGGTCTCGTAGAGAACCATCCAAGTTCTCGGCCGCACCCGTCAAGGAGGTGACCCGCCCATGAGCGAGTCCAACGCCACCACCCCGCCCGCCACGCCTGTGTCCGCCAACGGACTCGGCTACGGCCCGATCAAACCCCTCGCGGTCAGACTCAACGAGTCCACCCGCACCCAGCTGGACATCATCGCCCAGCTCCGTGACCGTAATGTCACGGACGAGGTTCGCCTGGCTATTGATGCCTGGATCGAGACCGCGAAAGCCGACCCTGCTCTGCAGCGCCAAGCGCAAGCGGCGCGTGCGGAGATCGAACGCGAGGCGGCAGGCAAACGCGACGCCATCGCCGCGATCTTCGACGCCACACCGGCACCGAAGACTCCGCGCACCAAGGCCGTCACGAGCTGACGCATCACCTCTGACCCGGCGGCCGGCGTGAGCACGTCCATCCACGGACGCAGCTCGCCGGCCGCCCGGAACCCCACCGTGCCTTCGACCTCGTTTGTGCTCTGCGATTCCACGAGAACCATCCCGGTTCCCGGTCGCACGCACAAAGGAGAAGCACCATGGTGCGAGGCATTATCATCCCGGCGTCCGACGCCGATGACATGCGCGCTCTTGAGCTCAGGGAAGTCGAGGACTACCAGAGAGCCGTTGGGGGATGGATCGAGGCGCTCGACATCCTCAGCTTCGGCTGCACGATGTACCTAAACGAAGAGGGACTCATCCGCGGGCTGCTGTACAACCGGCGCGCAACATATTTGTGGTGGTACCACGTGCCGCACGCGCGCGGTCAGGCGAGACTGGCCGGCGACGCAGTGCTCGTTGGTCTGCCCGGCCAGAATGGTTGGAACACCGACGTGCCCACCACGGCACAGGCCCTACTGGGCGGCGCGACGCTGTGCCAGGTCGAGCTGCAACGACTGGACTCGGAGGAGTGGCGAGCGACACCGAGCGAACCCCAGACGTATATCGAGGCCGTTGTCGGTGCGACTCTGATGATGGAGTACGCCACGGACAGGCTGCTGCGCGTCGTCCCACTCCCGTGACCACAGGCGGCGGACTACTCCTACCCAGGAGTGGTCCGCCGCCTTTTCAACTTGCGGGTTGCGACATTCATGTCCTCCCCACTCTGCTCTGAAGGAAGGGCCGACCGGTGGGCAAGCCGCATTGTCGAGTGGCGCGCTCACGACGCGGCGTTGATGGGCGGGCGCCACGCGGCGAGCAGTGCGGACTCGAGCGCAACCGCATCCTCGTTCGTCGGAGAAACGTTCCAGGTCAGGTCGCACTCGTGGAGCCACGAACTCACCACCCGGACCTGCGCGGCGTTCATGACAGTTGGACGTCGGCGCGTGTATTCGCGAGTCAGGCTAAGCTCTCGCACCGCGACCCAGGAACGAAGCGTACTGCGGCTGAGATCGAGGGACGTCGATAGGTGCGTCGCGAGGCGGGACCGGAGATCGGACGCTTTTCCGAGGTAGACGCATTCGCTGCCACGGAACCATGCGTACACGCCGGGACGTGTGGGTATGCCAGCCCGCTCGATTCGGGCCGCCGGCTGCCTCGGTGCCGAGAGGAGGGCACGCCACTCGGGCGTGGTGGTCGCTGGGTTGTCCATCTCACTGCCCTCCCTGCCGAAATTTGTTTTCCAGATCGCAGGCATAGCAGACGATGTTTCATGCCCACGCGTTGCAGTCAGTATTCGGCGGCGGGTCATGAATTCGTCGCGCCTTCTAGAGGATGACATCAGGCGTCGTGCGCGCGATACCGACTCGAACAGATGCGATCTCCTACACTCATCACACGCACCGTATCTGGAGCCGCATGAGTCGATGCGTTGAGCCGCCGCATTACCTGAGGTGCGCAGCCACCTCCTCAAACGCTTCTATTCGGCGGGCGCGCCGCTTTTCTCGCTGTTCGAGATCTTTTACGAAAAGTGCCTGCGGTGACGGGTGAAAGCTGCGCACGATAGTCAGGCCCCTATCCGTCTCGATTGTCGGGTTGAGCCGCACGAGCCGATCCCAGGCGTGTGCGGCATGACTGCCTTGAAGCAACACAAGGTCGAGGTTCGGAGCTAGATCCATCAGCTTGAGCACCGTCAGAACGCCGGCATCAAGCTCGGATGCCTTCGGCGCACGGCTGATGTACCAGGGATACGCGTTCCACGGAAGGAGATCCGCGGGGGAGAGGCCGACCGTTTCGAGAAGTTGAGCTTGCAGCTCCGCAGAGCCATCGTCATTCTCAGTGCAGATGAATCCACTGCCAACACCGTCGCGGGTTGCCGGGCCAGGATCGCGGAGGACGCTGAGGACTCGTGCGTTCACGCCGCCGTGTAGCGGTGCGACGTACGGCACGAATCCTCGTCCAACTTCGCGCAGCTCGTCGACGTACCTGTTCACCGGAGCGATGTGGCGCCCGTAGCGCTCTTCCCACTGTTGGGCTCTGAAGGCGGGGTCGGCCATGCGTCTCGGCATGCGATCACCGTAGCGCTGTGATGTCGAAGGCATCGTCGGGCGCGTCGCCGACTGCCTCGCGCCATGGCTTCGCCTCGAGCGGGAGCGCGGGAGCCAAGCAGTCACACTCGTGCGCGGCGCTCCGTTGCGCGGGCGGTTTGGCGTCGCCGGCGAGGTTGTACAGCGACTCCCGGACGAGTCGAGCCCGCCTCGTAATGATGGAGGTGGGCTCGACTCTGGAGCTCAACCCTTCGGCGGGTACGGATCCTTTTTGCCAACCGTGTCCGTGTTGCGAATTTGGTTGTTGTCCTTTCGGTGGTCGCGGACCTCGCCGCCGCCGCTACGGGTTGCGAACCCGACCGCAGCATCGTGCGCTTCAGCCTGCGTGCCGTAGCGGCCGGCCGCTTGCGAGGCACCCTCTCGTTTGGCGCTCCAGTCGCCCTTGTCCTTGTCGTACTGCACGTCGTAATCAGCCATCGTGGCCTCCTTCAGGTAATTGCTGGAGTGCCGATGGTAGGGCAGACTCCCGACATTTTGGCGGTTAGACCGAGCCGACGAAGACCGACAAAGCATTTGTCGCCCACGGAGGAGCCGAGCGGCGCAATGATGACCTCATGCTGCGCGTCTACCTCGACCAAAACAAGTGGATCGACCTCGCCCGTGCGGCCACCGGCCATCCAGCAGGTGCCCGCTACACCGAGGCATTGGACACCGCCCGCACGGCCGTCGGGGCGGGCACGGCATCATTTCCGCTCGACATGTTTCGCTACGCCGAGACTGGCAAGCGCTCTGATGACCGGTCCCGGAACGACGTTGCCGACGTAATGATCGAACTCTCAAATCGACACACGATGGCGCCCGGGCGATACGTGCTGCCCGCCGAACTGGACCACGCGCTCAAGGCTCGCTACGGTCGCCCCGAGGAGCCACGCCATCGCGAAGTTTTCGGAACCGGGATCCGTCATTTGACGAACGGCCAGGTCGTGTTACCCGAACTCGATATCAGTCTGCTCGGCAGCTCGGGGAACGATATTGACGTTGCGGACTATCCGAGGATCCAGGAGATCTACTCACAGCTCCTAGAAGCGGATCTGATGCGGGTCGGTCCGGCGATCGCACGTTCGGCGGGAGTGGTTACCGACACCCGTCATCTTGATCAGCAATACATCAATCACGAGAACAAGATCGCCTCGGAAATTCGGGCGAGGGGGCTGTCAGGCGACATGCTCGATCTCGCCGTACGCGCTTCGGACCTCGGCGATATCCGGTCCGCGGTCACCGAGGCGGTCGACGCTATCGGTCTCACTTGGGACCGCTTCGTGGAGGACCTCGGTCTCGCAGGATTGGTCGATTTCATGGACGATCTCCCGACTCGGCAGGTCACCAACGTGATGCGAGGAGCAAAGCTCCGTCAGACCGAGCAAAAATGGGAACTGCACGACCTCAACGACATCCTGGGGCTCGCCGTAGCCGCAGCATACTGCGACGTCGTCGTCACCGAGAAGCAATGGGCACACCGACTCACTCAGGCGAAGATCAAGGCTCGTTACGGCACCACCATCCTGCGAAGCGTGGCGGATCTGACTCCGATCCTTCAGCGTTCCGCCCCACGTGATCTTGATGGACCGGCGACATAGGCGCCGGTGTCGCGTCCGGAAAAGGCCTTATGCCGGGACATCCTCAGCGTGTGGGGTCGAGCGGGCTGACCGGCGGGCTGGCTGTCGTAGGTTCCGATTACAGTCACGACCATGAAGGAATGGTGGCGCGTCGACGGCTGGCCGACGGCAGACGAATGGCAGGCGCTCTGGGCATTCGCAACATTGGTCGTTGCCGTGGTCGCGGCATGGCTCGCCCTTCGCCAGTACCGGTCCTCCGTCGGGTCGCAACTCGAGCAGGCCAGACCCTACGTAATCGTCGACTTCTCGTTCGAGGGCGGTGCCGCCATCCTCTTGGAAGTGAAGAATGTGGGGCTCACTGCTGCGCGGAACATTCGGTTCGAGTGGTCGCCTCTACCTCTCGCGGACGATGAGGTTGCGCAGGCCGCGATCGATCGGACTCTTGTCCGAGACGGAATCCCGTTCTTGGCTCCGGGTCGCTCGATTTTCTTCTGGTTCGGAGTCTTCAGAGACGACTACGAGGAGACCATGCAGCGGCGCTTGATCGTAACCGCAACCTGCGAAGGCAGTGGCGATGCTCGCAGGTGGACCAGTCAGTCTCTGTTGGATCTCGACCAGTGGGCCGAGACGATGGTCCAGGAGGCTCCTATCGATAAGGTCGCAAATAGCTTGAAGAAGCTCGCCGATGCGGTCAGCAATCAGAAGAGTGCCGACGCGGAACTCGCCAAGGCTGCTAACTCTCTACACGAATACCTCGAAGCGACCGAGCGGGTGATAAACAGTCGCGCGCGCAAGAGGTCCAACCTCCGCCGTCGTTTCGCTGCGCAGCAAGAACGTGAGGCCCGCCGCCAGGCGGAACTCGCGAAGCTCGCGAAGGCCGCTGACGAGCTGGGAGAACCCTGATGGACGACTGATCATCCGTCGTTTCCAGCTGAGGTTCAGGCTCGCGCCGACGAGTCGTCGCGGTTTGCGTCGAGCGAAGAATTGCAGGCAGATCTCTATCCGGGATCGTCTGATCGGACGGTTGGCATCGCGCACTCCTCGTCGTTCACTAGATCCAGCAGGTGCTGCAGTTCAGCCCTGGCACCCTCTCCAGATCCTCGTTGCTTGTCTGCGGTCTCCCAGAGAACCACCTGTGTTCTCGACCGCGCCCGTCGAGGAGGTGACCCGCCCTTATGAGCGAGTCCAACGTAAACACCCCGCCCGCCTCGGCTACGTCCGCCAATGGACTTGGCTATGGCCCGATCAAACCCCTCGCGGTCAGACTCGACGAGTCTACCCGCACCCAGCTGGACATCATCGCCCAGCTCAACGACCGGATCGTCACCGACGAAGTCCGCCTCGCCATCGAAGCCTGGATCGACAAAGCCCGAACCGACCCGCACATCCAACGCCGCGCGAAGGATGTCCGTGACGAGACCGAACGCGAGGCATCAGGCAAACGCGCCGCCATCGCCGCCATCTTTAACTCACGTCCAGAGCCGAAGACGCCGCGCACGCCGCCGAAACCCCAAGGCACCTGACGGCTCTATCTCACGGGCGGTCGGCTCGAGCTTCGTCCGTCACGACGCTTGCTCGCCGGCCGCCCCGCCTCACCCTCGCCCCGCCTGATGAGCGCTCCTCGCTTGTGCTCTGCGATTCCACGAGAACCATCCCAGTTCCCGGTCGCACGCACAAAGGAGGAACACCACCATGGTGCAGGGCATCATCATCCCGGCCGACGACACCGCACCCCTCAGGACCGGAACATTCGATTCGCTGGAGGACTACCAGCGGGCCGTCGGCGGCTGGATCGAAGCAGTCGACATCCCCAAGCTCGGCGTGACGATGTATGTCAACGAGGAGGGACTCGTCCGCGACTTGCCGTTCAACTGGCGCGCCGCGTTCCTGTGGCGGTTCCACGTTCCACAGGCTCGCGACGGCCGTCCGGTCGGCGACGTCGCGGTCGTTGGCCTGACAGACGATGAGGGCGAGAACAGTGAGATGCCGAACGAACTTCGGCGACGGCTGCTCGAGCCCGGGGTCTACCGAGTCCGCACCCGCGAGCGCGGCGGCAGATGCTGGTGCGAGAAACCGATTGACCGTGACGACTATCTCGAGACGGTGGTCTGGGCAGCGCTCTTGCAGGAGATTTCGCCCGCGCTGGAGGTGCGGATCGTGTACGTCGAGGGCGTCGGCAACCAGAGCGGCCAGCCTTGACGGGTGCGGCGGTCATCAACGGCCACCGCCTATTGATATTTGAGACTCCGAGCCGTTCCTGGGGGGCGACAGGTTTTCACACGTAAGGGCCACCCGTGATGCACGCGTCGAAGGTACTTGCCGCGCGACTGGGTGTACTGAGTCCTCTCAGGGCGGCCCAAGAGCCGATTGCGTCCCGGACGTCGGCCTCCGAGAGCAGCACGTAGTTCCATTTCGGCCCAGGTCGGAACGAGGGGGATGTGTTGACGTAGCTGAACCACTTCTTAGCAGGATTGCGCTTGCCCTGAACCGTCTCGCTGGTCATCTGATTGTCGGCCTTCTCCTCGATTATTCAGCGGGTCGGCGTCTTAGTTGCGGTTCAGTCCGTGCCGTATGGAATCCAGCGCAACCTTGAAGTGGCTCTCTGCCGCGTTGATTTCCCTGGTCGGTGTTGCCGGGTCGAAGACCCGCAGCGGCGAGAAGCGGAAGATCGAAGGGTCGAGCTTATTTAGTTCCACGTTGCCACCGCGCCCGTTGGTGGCGTAAGCGTGCCAGCGCTGCCGGATGCTTTCTTCGCCGTCCGCCTTGCCGACGTAGTGCCGGCCATTCCGGGCGTCTGTGATGAGGTAGATCCCGAACACGGAGGACAGTGCCGTACGCCACGAGGCGTAGCGGTGCTCCCGCATCACAGCCTGAAGCTGGACGTGGCTCAGGACGAGCCGGTCGAAGCTCGGGAACGGGATCGGCACCGCGTCCGCGATCCCCACGACAGGGTGCTTTCCCGCCGCAGCGGCGCTCATGCGCCAGGTGCGCGGAGACTTCCACCCGATGACCAGCCGTCTACGAAGGTCGGCCATGTGTTCGGTCTCGGAGATCTCGAACGACCGGCGGGTGTCGTCGCGTGCGATCTCGCCGCGGTTTTCCACCACGGACCAGAGGCGCGCCTGGTCGCCGCCCTCACGAGTGAGGACCACCCAGAAGCGAGGTGGCACGGCGGGGAAACGCCTGCTGTCCTAGGACTGCGTCGCCGTGTTGCCAGGATTTCTGCGTGGGTCGATTCCGCATGCAGACCCGTCAGGCCACTCTCCTTCGGCTCGGTCACGAACGCGTGACGAATGACGAGGGTCTGAGCGGAGTCGATACCGGCGTCGAGCAGAAGTGGACCGAGCGTCAGGGACATTGCAGTTCTCTTTATTGGTCCGCACCTCACGGTATCGGCGACCGTCAGAGAGTACCGCCTAAAGCATCGCTTTGAGACAGCGTCGCGCTGAGCTTGACGAGGACCGTGGCGGCGACTTCGCGGCCGAGCTGGGGCAGCCCCAGTTCGCGCATGACGCGGACACACGTGGCTCGGTTCTCGGGGCTGCGCAGAAGGGTGCCAGCGCCAACCGCAAGCCCTGCGCCCAGCAGTCCGAGGGCGACAAGCGCCCCGGCGTCGAGCGAGTCGCCAGGTGATGTTTCGAGTGTTGACATGGTGGTCTCCATGGTTAGGCCGCACGCCATGCGCGGATCGAGGTGAGGTGCAGTCCGCCGTGGCAGGCGGGTTCGGGACACTGGTAGATACGAGCTTCGGTGCGGGCCGTGGTGCCTGATGCGGCGAGCTCTGCGGTCCGCTGCCAGCGGCAGCTATCGAGCGCTTCGCGGGCCGTGGCGCGGTCGCGATAGCGCGCCTTGCCCGTGACCGGGCACACCGTCCGGGACTTCTGTCGGATGGTTGCGACGGCGAAGCGTCGGCCGGTGTCCCTGCCAGGTGCGGCCAGGGTGGGTGTCAGGTGGTGCGTCATGATGCCGATCCTTTCGGTGTAATCGCCGCCGTTCGGCGTGACTCCATAGGACTCCCAGGCATCTGAGGCATCCAGCGCCGCGATACCTCGCAATGCCTCGGAGCATTGGCTCCTCGACGCCGTCTCGTCGATTCACCCGAGGAATCCCTGGCTGTGTCTACAGACGCTGGCAAGATCGATACGTGGAGGATGCGGCTGAACTCAGGATCAGAGACGCACTGCTTGTCGCGCTTGCCGCCGAGCCCTCGGAGGGACAAGTGCCCACGCCGGCACTCGTCGTCGCGGCCTCCCTTCACCGGCTAGCAGTGGGACGCGGCCTCGCGCCCAGGGATGATCTCGACCACATCGCCGTGCGCAGCGCGGGCTTGCCCGCACCCGCCCTGGCGCTGCTCGATCAGTACTTCGGCTCTGCCGGGGAACCGGTCAACGATGAAGAGGTGCGGGACGGGCTCTGCGCGGTGCTTCTTGAGCTCTCGACGATGCCTGCCGCACTCCGCGCCATGAACAAGACACGGCCGCTCACTGCCGACGAGTTGCTGACGTTCGCACAGATCTACTGGAACCTGGACGCGCAGGAACCGCGAGAGAGGCTGCCGATTCGCGCCGGGCAGATGCGGCCGAGCGGACGCATGGCGTACCTCAAGGTCGAGGGAGCTGACGAGGACTATGCCGAACTCGTGCTGAAGGAGCGCGCCGACCGAACTCCGGGTTACTCCAAGAGCGCTGGAGCGTTCTACGACCGCGGGGCGCGACTTGCCGCGCTCGTAGCAGAGCTGTTGGTTGAGCGGAGGTCAGCCTCGATGGCGAAGGCGGTGCTTCGCTCCACCCACACCGGACGAGGCACGGAGTGGGCCATCGTCTGGGCCACCGAGCGCCTCCCAATGCGGGAGCAAGCGCCTGCCGACGACAAGCAGACCACGCCGCTCGACGAAGTTGACCCCACCGTTGGAACACTGCGCAAGCTTCGGCAGGCGAACCTCGCCGAAGGCAAGTTGGGCGAGGCGGCCATTCTGGGCACGACGCTCATTGCAATCCTTCGGGAGCGCACCGAGCACGACTTCGGCGACCACGAGTCGCAGCTTGCCGATGAGTACCTGCAAACCGGACTGACCTACGGGATCTCTGGTCGGGTCGGCGAGGCGCTCCACCACTTCGCCAGCGCCGAGCGGATGAGCCAGACCCTTGCCGAGCTGCGCCCCGACGTGCGGCTTCACCAGCTGCGCCTGGCTATCGCCCGCACGATGGTAGGTGTCCTGTTGTTCCAATCTGGTCGAATCGATGAGGCCGAGAGGCCACTGTCGGATGCTGTTGCTTTATCGCAGGCATTGACCGACGAGGACGCTAAAGACGAGGACATGCTGGCTGCGTCTCTATCGATGCTGGGCGCCCTCTATCTGCAGACGGACCGTCCGCAGGAAGCGCTGGTGGCGCTCACGCGGGCAGTAACGATCGCGCAGAAAATCGTGAGGCAGAATTCCGCTGACTCGACCAACCAGT
>CAJYHD010000749.1 GCA_913773715.1 uncultured Sphingobium sp. | reverse complement strand
AGCGTGACGAGCCAGATCGTACCGAATGTTACGTGCAGCCCATGCGTGCCGACCAGCGTGAAGAAGGCCGACAAGAAGCCCGAACGCATCGGCGTCGCGCCCTCGTGGATGAGGTGTGCAAACTCGTACATTTCGATGCTGATGAAGGCGAGACCGAAGCATCCGGTGATGGCCAGCCAGCCCTGCGTCGCGCCAACCTTGCCCTTTTCCATCGCCAGCATGGCAAAGCCATAGGTGATGGAAGAGAAGAGCAGCATCGCCGTGTTCAGCGCCACCAGCGGCAGATCGAACAGATCTTTGGGACCCGGCCCTGCCGCGTAGCTGCCGCTCAGCACCGCATAGGTGGCGAAGAGGCAGGCGAAGATGAGGCAGTCGCTCATCAGGTAAATCCAGAAGCCCAGCGACGTGCTGGAGCCTTCGGGATGATGCGGCTCATGATCCAGGTGGAAGAGCGGGTTGCCGTCCTTGTCGAGGAAGGCGGGGTCGATGGGAGAAGCGCTTGCCATGATGGTTCAGCCCTGCATCGCCAAGGCGCGGGTGCGCTCGGCCTCGGTGCGTTCGACTTCCTCCACGGGGATGTAGAAGTCGCGCTTGTAGTTGAAAGTATGACCGATCGCGACGGCGAGGATGCCGATGAAGCTCAGGCCGGCGAGCCACCAGATATACCAGATCATCGCGACACCAAATGCGACGGACAGGCCGGCGAGGATGATGCCGGTGCCGGTGTTGCTCGGCATATGGATCGCCTCGTAGCCCGTTTCACGACGCATGTAGTGGCGCGCCTTCATGTCGGCCCAGGCGTCATTGTCATGCACGACGGGGGTAAATGCGAAGTTATAGTCCGGCGGTGGCGAACTGGTGGCCCATTCGAGCGTACGGCCGTTCCACGGATCGCCCGTCGTGTCGCGCAGCTCCTCGCGCTTCCAGATCGAGACACCGAACTGGATGAACATGCAGGCGATGCCCGCTGCGATCATAGCCGCGCCGATACCAGCGATTATGAACCAGATCTGGAGGCTTGGATCGTCGAACACGCGCATGCGACGGGTAACGCCCATCAGGCCGAGGACATAGAGCGGCATGAATGCGACCCAGAAGCCCACGACCCACAGCCAGAAGCTGCGCACGCCCCAAGTCTTGTCCAGCTTGAAGCCGAACGCTTTGGGCCACCAGTAGTTGATCGCCGCGAACATGCCGAACAGTACGCCGCCGATGATTACGTTATGGAAATGTGCGATCAAGAACAGCGAGTTGTGCAGCACGAAGTCGGCAGGCGGCACCGCAAGCAGCACGCCGGTCATGCCGCCGATGGTGAAGGTCAGCATGAAGGCGACCGTCCACATCATCGGCAGTTCGAAGCGGATGCGGCCGCGATACATGGTGAACAGCCAGTTGAAGAGCTTGGCGCCTGTCGGAATAGAAATAACCATCGTCGTAATGCCGAAGAAGCTGTTGACGCTCGCGCCCGACCCCATGGTGAAGAAGTGGTGCAACCACACGAGGTAGGAGAGGATAGCGATGACGACCGTCGCATAAACCATCGAGGAGTAGCCGAAGAGGCGCTTGTTCGAGAAAGTCGAGGTGACTTCCGAGAAGACGCCGAACAGCGGCAGGATGAGGATATACACTTCCGGGTGACCCCAGATCCAGATGAGGTTGACGTACATCATCGGATTGCCGCCGAAATCGTTCGTGAAGAACGCCGTGCCGACATAGCGGTCGAGGCTGAGCAGCGCGAGAACGGCGGTGAGCACCGGGAAGGCCGCGACGATCAGGATGTTCGCGCAAAGCGAGGTCCAGACGAACACCGGCAGCTTCATCATGTTCATGCCGGGCGCGCGCATCTTGACGATCGTTGCAACCAGGTTGACGCCCGACAGCAAGGTGCCGATGCCCGCAATTTGCAAGGCCCAGATATAATAGTCGACGCCGACCCCGGGGCTATAGGCGATGTTCGACAGGGGCGGGTAAGCAAGCCAACCCGTCCGCGCGAACTCACCCACGAACAGCGACATCATGACGATGACCGCACCGGCCGTCGTCATCCAGAAGCTGAAATTGTTGAGGAAGGGGAAGCTGACGTCGCGCGCGCCGATCTGAAGCGGCACGATATAGTTCATGATCCCCGTGATCATCGGCATCGCCACGAAGAAGATCATGATGACGCCATGCGCCGTGAAGATCTGGTCGTAATGATGCGAATTCAGATAGCCTTCGGAGCCATTGAACGCCATCGCCTGCTGAATTCGCATCATGACCGCATCGGCAAAGCCGCGCACGAACATGATGAGGCCCAGGATCATGTACATGATCCCGATGCGCTTATGATCCACCGTGGTGAACCATTCGGTCCACAGATAGCCCCAAAGCTTGAACTTGGTGATCAGGGCGAAGACAGCAAGGCCGCCGATGGCGACAGCCGCGAATGTGGCGACGACGATCGGCTCGTGAAGCGGCAGAGCGCTCCAGTCGAGGCGACCGAATATCAGCTTCCAGAAGCCGCTATTTTCCGATGCGGAAGTGGGAGACATGGATCAAGCCTTCAGGCGAGAGAAAAATATTGAGCGGGTGAGGGGCAGGGGCGTCATTTGGCCTCATGCCCCTGTTCATGCCCTTGAGCAGCGGGCGTTCGTTCCGATCCCGGCGTCAGACCGGCGGGCTGGGCGATCTCGCCCTTCTTGCCGGGTTCGGGCGCATGATAGCCGCCGACGTCTATCGTGCCGTCATGGCGCAGCCCTTCGATGTCGTGCGCCGACTCCTTGCCGGCGCCGCCGCGGGCATCGACCATCATGACATCGTCTGCGCAACGCTTGCCCGGCTGCGCGCACATGTTGAGCGCGTCGTGGAAGAGGCGAGGTTCGACGCCGTTGAAATACATCGGCGGCACCTTTTCGCTCGGCTGCTCCAGCCGGACATAGGCCGATCGATCGAGCCTGGCGTTGCTGGCCTTCACCCGCGCGACCCACTGGTCGAACTCGCCTTGCTTGAGCGAGTGGAAGCGGAAACGCATGTGGGAGAAGCCCGCGCCCGAATAATTGCCTGAAAAGCCTTCGGACGTGCCGGGCTTGTTCGCTACGGCGTGCAGCACCGTCTGCATGCCTGGCATCGCATAAATCTGGCCTGCCAGCGCCGGGACGAAGAAGCTGTTCATGATCGACGAGGCTGTGATCTTGAACTCGACCGGCTGATCGACGGGAACCGCCAGTTCGTTGACCGTTGCGATGCCCAGCTCCGGGTAGATGAACAGCCATTTCCAATCGAGCGCGACGACCTCGACCTGAAGCCGCTTGGCGGCAGGATCGACCTTGCGGCTGTGATCCAGGCGCTCGATCGGGCGATAAGGGTCGAGCAGGTGCGTGCTTGTCCAGGTGACAGCGCCCAAAGCTATGATGATCAGCAGTGGCGCGGACCAGATCAGCAGTTCGAGACTGGTCGAATGATCCCAATCCGGGTCGTAATCCGCCGCTTGCGCCTTTTCCCGATATTTCCAGGCGAACCACACCGTCATGGACATGACCGGGATGATGATAAGCAGCATCAGCACCGTGGCGATCCAGATCAGGTCGCGCTGTTGCACTGCAACGTCACCGAGCGGGTTGATGACCACCCAGTCGCACCCGCCCAGCGGCAGCAGCATGAGTGGAGCGATTCGGCGCAGAAAAGCGCGCGTTTTTGCGGACTGACGGGCTATCATGCGGCCCGCATAGTCAGGATGAATGTGCTGCGACATTGGACCTTTTGTCCTATCCCTGCGCAGGTGCAAAATGATGCATGGGCGACGCTGAACAGAGAGCGAATCGCGATGCAACCAATGCACAGGCGATTCGTTCCCGCAGCATGAAGGCCTACAGAACCCCATGACTTCCGCGACGACAGCGCCTAATTCGACACAGGCCGAACGCGATGTTCGAAAGATTCACTCGCATGGAGATCGGAAGAGCACACGTCTGAACTCCAG
>CAJYHD010000748.1 GCA_913773715.1 uncultured Sphingobium sp. | reverse complement strand
ACGCTGCCAAGCGCCCATATCGACGGGAGGGCACCAGGATCATTCCGACGCTGGACGTCCTGCCTGGCCCGGATCGGGCGACAATCGAGGCGGTGGGCTTTGATGAGGAGCGGTTGCAGGAGGCACTGCTGGCGCGCGCGCAGGCGGATAAGGCAGCGGATGTTCATTCCATCAAAATGGCCCGGATGTTCGAGGCCATCGCGCAAGAGCGCATCGCCATCACGCGGGAGGGTGATCAGCGGACATTGTCTCCTGACACTCTCCGTCGCTTCGGCATCGAACGTTCCGCCCTGGATGATGGCGGAGCGCAAAAGCGCCTCAAGGAGATTGCCGAACGTCACATCAGGGAAATGGCCCAAATTCTCGCGCATGCCGTGGCAGTGCCCCAACATCTTTTAAGGTCGGGGCGGTATTGGACTTTTGCGGAGCAAGCGCCTGCCGCCATCAGGGATATGGCCGATGCATGGCGACATGACACCTTTTTGCAGACGTCGCTTGCCGACATTGTCGAGGATGCCGAAGCGCAGCGCACCTCCATAAATGCATCCCGCCAGCCACAGGCGGCATCGATAGCCGAACAAAAGGAACGGCAGAACGCTGCGATTGAGCCGCCACGCTCGCCAGCCAATGTCAGGCGACCCCAGGTCGGTGACATCATGCGCCGTGAAGATGGGAAGGGAGGCATCGGCGACTAGGGCGTCTGCGATTATGGACCTCGGCGCGGGATGTTGAGCGTTCCGCCGCATCGGAGTTCCCTTGAAGGCAGCATGGAAAAGCAGGCCCAGTTCCTTCGGAAGATGAAGTGAAGGTCAAGGCAGAAGGAAAATAAGACAGGCGAAAGCCTGCGCTTTCTGCTGCGGCCTTCCTTCCATCGACCGGCACATGCCGGTCATTCCCTCATCGCGCAGATTGCATGCCATCGCCTTCAGGCGGCGGGGTGCGGCTGCGCATTGGAGACAGCCTCCATGATCCCATCGCATAGTATCACTGCCCTTGCCCTGACGACCTTGCCCCTCGCCAGTCCTTCCGATCCGGACCTGCACATGCCCGTGGGTGCCGCGGTCCTCACGGGTCGCGTCGCCGGCGGCACTGTGACCTTCGAGCTTGCCAGCCATATACTGACACGCGGTGCACGGGGCGACAGCCTGCGCGATTGGCTGGACCGCCAGCTTGCCGATGAAAGCGCCACGCTCGCCATGTTCCGTCCCGGCACGGTCGCGTCGCTGCTGACGCGGCTGCCGGGGTCAGAAGGCTCGTCTGCCGTTCAAATCCTCTCTGGCAAGCGGCATCGCAAGCTCATCGATCTGGCACCACGCAATGACTTTGCGCGCTTGATCAACAGCCGATACTGAGGCTGAATGCGGGCATTGACCGGATGAGGCATTTATCCGAACCTTTGATCATGCGGAAGATTTTGATCGCAGTAATGTGCCTCCTCGTGGGAGGGTGCATAGACCAGCATAAAAGCTTTGTAGCCTCATGCGTTAAGATTGCGCGGGTGGATGTTCGTAGGCCGCAGCTTTGGGTCCGCTACCTTGAGCAGGTGCACGACGAGCAAGGCGTGGCTGCTTCGACGCCTGTGCCGCTCTTCCCTACAAGAGACTTTGATTCGGTTTCTCAATGGGCCGACGAAGGTTTGAAAGATCACTCGTCCGATAAGGCCTTTGACGATGATTACCGCATAAACGAGCGAGCGTCCGGTGAACTCGTCGCGAGAGCTGAGAACTTGTCGATGCGGGTCTCAGGTTTTGATTCTCCAGGATTTTGGACCTGCATACACAATGTGCCGCAACTATATGGCACAGAGCTGGTCAAGAGGTAGCTAGGCGGACGATTCACTCTCGAAATTCCAAGTGTCACTTCCGCGCGAAATGGACTCAACCAAATGACGCTGAGGATGATCCGTGATCTCGGTGCCGGGCTAATGGGTCGCGACATACAGAGACATGGAAGGCGCCAACCCGATCCCGGCAGCAAAGAGCCAGGCGGTCAAATGACGACAAGACCGCATCAGCAATGCGATCGCTGATAAGTCGAGGGCAATAAACCCGGCAAACAGCAGGGCGTGCCATTCGTTGCCCGGTCTGGCCTGTGAGAGCATTTCAAGAGCATATCGCAAAACAGCTGCGGGAAGAGCGGCACAGCATAGCAGCCCAATCGCTGCCAATCCCAACCGCGAACCCATGTTGTCAACTCGGGGCGCATTTTGCTCACTCCAAGAGATGCGCCCACGTCGCAATTGGTCGATTTCGCTCGGTCTGCTCTCCGTCCCAAAACCAGACAGGCCGCTATCGCGACCATCATCGGCCAAAAGGTCTGCCTAATGGCGATCGGGGGTGGTTAGCGGTCCGGCGGCTTTCGGTCTGCGCACTTAGATAGCTGCCGGGGCCGCTACAGATGCAGACCAAGAAAAGATGCTCCGGGCACCGGATTGAACGAGACCGGCTCGGCGGCAACGAAACCGAGCGTTTCGTATAGCTTCCGTGCGGAGACGGATTTTTCCTGCACGTCGAGCCTCATTTCGGAATAGCCGACAAGACGCGCTTCCTCAATCAATCGCTCTGCCAGCTTATGTCCCACCTGCCGGCCGCGTGCGTTCGGGCGGACGTAGAGCCGCTTCATCTCGCATATATCCGCGCTAACCTCGCGAAGAGCTATGCAGCCTTCGATCTCGCCGTCGCTATCGGCAAGCAAAACGCAACCCTTGGGCGCCGCGTACTTACCTGGCAGACCTACGAACTCGGCATCGTTTCTCTGATAATCGAGATTGACCGGGGAGTTTGCGATGAATTCACGCCACAGGTTGAGTACCGTCGCCTCGTTGTCGGGGAAGATCGCGTGCCGGATAATCGTCATAGCATCATATGCTACCGAAGATCATGGCAGCATTTGGACGATGTGGCGGCGATGACGAATGGCGACAAATGGTCGGCGGCCGCCGCCGCCTTTCCAGCACTTGTGGCTCCGTTGGCGGCCAAACGGCCTTGACTCTTAAATCTACATATGTTGATAACGCGTCATGAAACGGAGCCGACAGCCTTCAAGACAGATGATCTTGCTACTTGGCGTCTTGGCCGACCGCCAGTGGCGGCACGGATATGATTTGATGAAGGCAACAGGACTGCTTTCGGGTACGCTCTATCCGCTGTTGATGCGAATGACCGATCAGGGTCTAGTGGATGCGGAATGGCGTGAGCCCACTCAATCTGGACGCCCCCCGCGACACACCTATCGGCTGACCGCCGACGGCTATGCGCTAGCCCAGGATATCGCGCTTCGGGACGCAGCGCTATCAAAGAAGGGAGCCCGCCCATGACGCCAGCACTCGCCTACGCTATAATGGCGCTCGCCGACCGATGCATGAGCGAAAGCCGACGCGAATGGGGGCAAGCCATGCAGGCAGAGTTCGCCGCCGCAATCGAGGATGGGCATTCACTTTCTTTCGCGATTGGATGCCTGTGGAGCGCGCTGCGGCAGATGCCTAAAGAAGAAGAGGGTCGGTTCGTGCTGACCAGCTA
>CAJYHD010000747.1 GCA_913773715.1 uncultured Sphingobium sp. | reverse complement strand
CAGCTGCAAATCCTGCGCGACATGAGCGCGAATGCCGTGCGCATGAGCCACAATCCGCCCGCGCCCGAACTGCTCGAACTCACGGACCAGATGGGCTTCCTCGTGATGGACGAGGTGTTCGGCAGCTGGGAAAAGACGAAGACGCCGCACGACTTCCACCTGATCTTTCCCGACTGGCACGAAGCGGACCTGCGCGCGGATTTCGGATCGTCGCCCGATCGCGTCTGGGCGGCGGACGACCAGAATCCCTATGTCGCGGGCGAGTTCGTCTGGACCGGCTTCGACTATCTGTGCGAATCGACGCCCTATTACACGTCCCGCAGTTCCTATTCCGGCATCCTCGATCTCGCCGGTTTTCCCAGGGATCGCTTCTGGCTGTACCAGTCGCGCTGGCGGCCCGACCTCAAATTCGCGCACATCCTGCCGCATTGTACATGGCCGGGGCGGGAAGGGCAGGTGACGCCGGTCCATGTCTTCTCCTCGGCAGATGAGGCAGAACTGTTCGTCAACGGCAAGTCGCAGGGGCGCATCAAGAAGCGCGATTACGAATATCGCTTCCGTTGGGACTATGTAACGTACGAGCCGGGCGAAGTGCGTGTCGATACATGGAAGAAGGGGCAGCCCTGGGCCAGCGCGAGCGTCCGCAGAGTTGGTGAAGCGGCAAAACTTTCGTTGACCGCCGACCGTGCGACGATCGCCAATGATGGCCGCGACCTGTCATTCGTTACGCTCAGGGTGCTGGATAAGGACGGCAATGTCGCCCCCGCCGCCAAGCCGTCGATCGACTTCAGCATCGAAGGGCCGGGCGAGATCGTTGCAACCGACAATGGCGACGGTACCGACATGACGGCTTTCCCCGCGCATGAGCGCAAGGCTTTCAACGGGTTGGCGCTCGTCATCGTAAAGGGTGATCCCAGGCGTGCGGGAAAGATCGTGGTGCGCGCGAAAGCTGAGGGCGTGACCGGTGCCTGCGCCGAGATCGTCAGTCGCCCAGACCCATGAGTGTGACGTAAAAGCTACCGTTACCACAAACTGTCCAAGGTCGCTTGACAATCAGCGGCACGGGTTTCATGTAGTGCGCATTGATAGCGCTACCAGTTTCGCTTACCGCAGAGTCGGAAGCAGCGCTCAGGAGAGGGGTTACTATGTCTTCACGCACTCATATGCTTCGTGCCGCGCTGCTCGCGGCGTCCGCCGCAGGCTCGCTTGGTCTGGCTTCGCTTGCTTCCGCGCAGGATGCCGCGCCGCAGACCGGCGCTGCGACGCCACAGGATGAGGGAGTCGCCGACATCGTCGTGACCGGCATTCGCGGATCGCTGCAAAGCGCGACCAACGCCAAGAAGAACGCGGTCGCATTCGGCGACTCGATCTTCGCCGAAGATATCGGCAAGCTTCCCGCGACCAACCTCGCCGAAACGCTGAACCGCATGCCCGGCGTCCGCCTCAACCGTGACATCAATGGCGAAGGCACGCAGGTCGCGATTCGCGGCCTTGGCCCCAGCTTCTCCAAAGTCCTGCTGAACGGATCGCAGATCGCCGTCGCATCGGACAGCGGCACGACCGGCGGCAGCGGCGGCAACCGCGAAGTCGACCTCGACTTCTTCCCGTCCGAACTCTTCACCCGCCTCGACCTCGCCAAGTCGGCGACGGCTTCCACGATCGAGGGCGGCATCGCTGGCACCGTCAACCTGCGCAACGCCCGTCCGTTCGACAAGCCCGGCACGCATGTGACCGTCGTCGCGCAGGGCCAATATACCGACAGCAATGATCGACTCAGTCCGCGTGGCGCGATCGTCGCCAGCCACACAACCGACACGTTCGGCATCCTGTTGGGCGTCGCGGGTGTCAAGACCAAAACCCGCGTCGATGGCTTCGATTCGGTCGGCTGGACCGACGGCAACCTCGGCGTTGGCGATCCGGGTGGCAACAACTTCACCTGGGCGTCGATCGTCCCGCGCAACACCGGCCATGGCCTCGTCGCAGGGACGCCGGTCGATGTCGTCGCGACCTCGGGCCTGACGCGCAGCCAGCTCAGCACCGCGCTGATCCCGCGCCTTGGCCGTAACACGCTGGTCGATGGTGATCGTTCGCGCATCTCCGCGCTCGCCTCCGTCGAATGGCGTCCGAGCGACGCGCTGCACTTTGCGATCGACGGCATCTGGGCCAAGTCCACGCGCGACTACAGCCGCGTCAACATGAATTGGCAGGTCCGCAACTCCGGTCCCGGCACCAGCCCTCAATCGACCGGCGGCATGATCCCGATCGACCTGACCGTCGACAGCAACAATGTCGTCACCACCGGCACCTTCGCCAACTCGTCCTTTTTCCTTGAGGCGAGCCGCTACAAGCAGACGACGCATTTCTGGAACATCAACCCCAGCATGACGTGGGAGCCCACCGACAAGCTGAAGGTCGTCGCCAACCTCAACATGTCGAAGAGCCGCTTCTTCCGCGAGCAGCCGACCTGGGCGTTCCAGACGACGCCGCAGTCGGGCGTGGACGTCTATTATGACAACACCAACGGCTATTATCCGCAGATTACGACGAACATCGACCTCAACAGCCCCGCTGCGGGCTGGCAATGGTATCGCCAGAACGTCCAGAATGTCCGCCGCCGCACCGAAACGCAGGGTGCGCATCTCGACCTCACCTATGGCGATGAATATTTCAACGTGAAGGTCGGCGGTGCGTATGACCGCGCCAAGCGCCTGGTCCGCGCCTATGACAATAGCTCGGCTTATCAGTTGACGGTTTGCGGCACGAACTGCGCGGGCCTGACCGGCACGATCACCAATGCGCAGGTACCGCAGTATCTGATGCCGTTCCCGGTCAGCAACTTCGGCCATCTGGCGAACCGCAACGTCGGCTACACCGCTTTCGTCGTGCCCGATTTCCAGAAGATCATCGACGCCACCAACTATAACCAGTTCCGCGACGATGCGCCCGAAGCGCGCGGCGCAGTCACCGGCGGCGCGACCGGCGACGTCGACGAAAAGGTCGTCGGCGCCTATTTCGAAGTCAACGGACGGACCACGTTGTTCGGCCGCGATCTCGATGTGAATGCGGGCATGCGTTACGCCCACACCAAGCAGAATGTCGTCGGCCCGAGCCAGGTCGGCATCACGATCGTTGATATCGTCGCCAACTCGACTTACGAGAATTTTCTGCCTGCGCTCAACGTCACCTGGAGCGCGGCGGACAATCTCAAGCTGCGCTTTTCCGCATCACGCACGATGACGCGACCTGAAGCCGGCAACATCCTGCCTGGCATCACCTTCTCCGATCCCTCGGCGCTGGAGGCATCCGCAGGTAATCCTGCCCTGAAACCGTTCACCTCCGATAATATCGATATTGGCGGGGAATATTACACAGGCGGTATCGGCTATATCGGGCTGACAGCGTTTCAGAAGATTGTCGACGGCTTTACCATCAATCAACCTGCACAAGTGAGCTTTGGCTCGCTCAACATACCTTTTTCCAGCCTTCAATCTACGCAGCAGGGGGCCTTGACCGACCGGTCCAGAAACACGGGCGTTGCGATTGATGACCTGCCGATCAACGTGAACCGTCCCATCAATCTTCAATCGCTCAGGTTGCGGGGTCTTGAAGCGACGTGGGTCCAGCCACTTGATTTTCTCGTCAAGGGGTTCGGTTTTTCCGCTAACGGAACCTATATCAAACAGTCGTCCGACTCGATCTTTAACGGGCGGAAGTTGACGGCTACCGGCGTTCCGAAATGGTCCTACAACCTCCAGGGCTTCTATGAAAATGAAGGTCTGTCGGTCAGCCTGAACTATGTCTGGAACGACAAGTCGATCGGCCAGAACGGTCCGCAGAACGGCATCAATTCGGCCTTCCTTGGCAACGATTCGCGTGGTCAGCTCGATCTGTCGGCAGGCTATCAGCTGCCCTTCTTCAACAAGGCGCTGCGCCTGACGGTCGATGTGCTCAACATTACCAACGAGCCGATCCGCACGATCTTCGCCTACGACAACGCGCCTTATTCGATCTTTTACCCCGGTCGGCAGGTGCTTGCCGGTATCCGCGCGAACTTCTGATCGCTTTCTCCCCCAAGGGAAAAGACTGCGGGGCCGGTTATCCATACCGGCCCCTTTTTTATTCGGGTAAAGGGATGCGCATGCGCCACACCATCTTGCCGATCGCCTCGATCGCGGTCTTCCTCGCGTCCCCAGCCGCAGCCGAGACGTGCAATCCGCATTGGGTGGCTGCCTGGGGCTCCTCGCAATTCCGACCGACGGGGGACGCTGCACTCACGCCGGGAACGCTGACGGACGCCACGCTGCGCCAGATCATCCGCCCCTCGGTGAAAGGCCGCCGCCTGCGCCTCCGCATCTCCAATCAGGCGGGCACCACGCCGCTCCGTATCGCGGGCGTCAGCGTCGCCCGCGCGCTTGGCTCCACGTCGCCCGCCGTCGATCGACGTTCGATCAAGCCCGTCCGCTTCGATGGTCGAGCCGAAGTCGTGGTGCCTGCGGGCGCGGACTATCTCTCCGACCCCATCGCCATGCCCGCCAAGGCCCGCGACACTATCGCCATTTCGATCCGCTACACCGGCGAGCCGGAACAGACATCCCATCCCGGATCACGCGCCACCTCCTGGCACAGCGCTGGCGATCACCTGACCGATGCGAAGATGGAGGGAGCCGCCAGCTTCGACCACTGGTTCAACCTCTCCGGTCTGGATGTCGAAGCCTGCGTGCCGTCGCGCGTCGTCGTGGCGCTGGGCGACTCCATCACCGACGGCAAGGGATCGACCACCAACGGCAATGATCGCTGGACGGACCGCCTGATCGACCGGCTGCAATCCGATCCACAGCGCCGTGACATTGCCGTCATCAACCAGGGGATCGGCGGCAACCGCCTGCTCGAAGACGGCCTTGGCCCCAACGCGCTCGCCCGGCTGGATCGCGACGTCCTTTCGCAGCCCGGCGTCACGCACCTCATCCTGT
This sequence comes from uncultured Sphingobium sp., assembly GCA_913773715.1. The sequence goes on along the minus strand of CAJYHD010000747.1, from coordinate 3,676 downwards.
TTGAAGGGGTCAACGACCTCGGCACGCTGACTCGCGAAGCACCCGTTACCGCCGACCAGCACAAGACGCACGTCGCCCGCATCATCGGCGCCTATCGCCAGATCATCGCCCGTGCCAAAGCGCATGGTATCAAGGTGATCGGTGCGACGATCATGCCGTTCGTCGGAAACGGCTACTATCATGCTGACGCCTCCAACGAAGCCGACCGCCAAGCCATCAATACGTGGATCCGTCAGCCCGGCAATTTTGACGCGGTTGTTGACTTCGACAAGGTTACTCGCGATCCGGCGCATCCCGATCGGCTCGATCCGCGCTATGACGGCGGCGACGCGCTGCACCCCTCACCAGCAGGTTACCGTGCCATGGCCGACGCGATTCCGCTCGATCTCTTCGATTGATTGGGTCTATCCGCCAGCTGCGCAGGCATCGACAGCGGATTTGGGCAAGATCTGTTTCAGGTTCGCCCGCACCACATCGGCCCATATGGCATAGCCGCTCGGCGTCATATGGATGCCGTCGGCCTGATAATGACTGCGCGGCATGCCGTCTTTCAGCAACGGCGTGGTGATGTCGACATAGCGGGCATCGGGCAGTTGCGGCACCAGTCGCTCCGCGGCCCGATTGTAAAGCTGCTGCTGCGAAAAGTTACCAGCACGGCCGGGGCTGGGTTTCATCGACAGCACGAGAAGGGGCACGCCGCGATATCGTTGATCCTTGACGATCGTGAAGCGCGCCAGATTACGGACCACGCTGCGATAATCCTGACCAGCCGCAATGTCATTCTCTCCGGCATAGAGGATGATGGCGACCGGCTTGCCCTCTGACGGCGCGACCTTGCCAAACAGCGGAACGATCTCCGACAAAGTGGCGCCTTCGATCCCGCGATTATGCGCGGACCAAGGGGTCATGTCGCGCTCCAGTGTGCTCCAGCGATGGACGGACGAGCTACCCACGAACCACAGCATGCAGCGCTCGGACCCGGCTTGCGCATCGGGAAGCTTGTTGGGCGCAAAGGACAGCAAGCCCGCAAACTTGGCCGCCACTATTACGCCGACGAACGTCAGCGCCGCCACCAGCCATTTGCTCAACCTCGATTGCACATCTTCATCCCCGGCTCGCCATCCTTCTTCTCACCGATCATTCTCAACCGTCGCTAAAACCCTATGCTTAATGGAATTAAGATGTTCGTAACGCAAATATGAAATACCTCCGATCACCCAGGGGAGTGGGTGATGATGGCGGACCAAATAGCGATCGATGCGATCGCGCTTGCGCAGAAAGAACCGATAGTCACTGCACAGGAGCAGGCTGTCAGCGCATCGCGAATTACATGGATCGATGTGGCGCGCGGTCTCGCGATCATTCTGATCGTCATGCACCACGCCCGCGACTATGCACTGATCGCGATACCGGTACACTCCGGCGACATGCTGCGATGGGCCTATGTCGAACCGCTACTTGTGCATATCCGGTTACCGCTCTTCTTCACCTTGTCGGGTGCTCTGGCTTTCGGGTTAGGGAAGGGCAGTGACACAAAGATCAAGTCACGCAGAGCGCTGCCGCTGACCGCCGTCTATTTCGCTTGGTCGCTGGTGATGCTGGGCATCGTGCCATTATGGCCGGGCGATGGCTGGTATTTCGTCGGGACCAAGGAACTGGCGATGTTGCTGACTGGTCAATCGGTCCTCTGGTATTTGTGGGCGCTTGTCGTCGCCTTCAGCGTCACGGCGGTCACACGGTCATTGCCTGCCTGGATGATGCTGGCAGGCGCATGCATAGTGGCGGCGCTGTTCGGCCAGCATCATGCCGCTTCTGGCGAAACCTGGCGACAGGTTGCGTTCTACCTTCCCTGCTACATGTTCGGCGCGCGGTATGGCGGCGCGCTCCTGCGGCTTGCGGCCTGGCGTAATCTTCGGGCAATCGGCTTCCTCACCATCCTTTACATGTTGCTGCTCAATCCGCTGTTCGCAGTCCCCGGCGCAGACCTTGTCCGCAGTGGGGCAGGTGCGGCACTGGGCATAATCGCGTCATCGGCACTGGTCGCCGCCTATCCCGTCGCCGCATCGCGTTTCGCCTGGCTTGGCCAGCGGACCCTGCCGATTTACGTCCTGCACTTTCCGATCGTCGCGTGGCTGGGATGTGCCGCAGTCCGCCTGCTGCCCGTTTTTCCGCGTCCTGTCGAATTGGTGCTTCTTCTGCCGACATTGACTGGAGCCACGGTAACGGCCAGCCTCCTATGCTGGACGTTGCTCTGCCGGTTAGGATTATCCTGGACGCTTGTCATCCCGGGACGGCGGCGCGCCTAGGATTTCCCCTTCACGCGTGCCGCGCCCGCATCCAGGACCGTCTCCATGGCGACGAAGGTGGATGTGCTCGCCACATGGGGCAGGGCAGAAATCTTTTCGCCAAGGACGGTGCGATAGCGGCGAATGTCGGCAGTACGGACCTTCAGCAGATAGTCGAAGCTGCTGGCGATCATGTGACATTCCTCGACCTCGGGAATGCGCCGCACGGCATCGTTGAACTCTCGTAACGCCGTCTCGCGCGTGTCCGACAATTTCACTTCGGCGAAAGCGACATGATCCATGCCGAGCTTCGCCGGATCCACGATCGCGCGAAAACCACGAATGACGCCGCTATCGACCAGTTTTCTCAAGCGGACCTGCGCTGGTGTCTTCGACAGGCCGACCTGCGCGGCGAGGTCAGTGACCGTCATCCGCCCATCTTCCACAAGCGCCGCAATGATGCGTCGATCGATCGCGTCCAGATCGTCTATGTTTTCGCCTTTGGCCATGACGATGCTTTAGCGCCGTGCAACAGGAAAGTCACTTCGCCTGAATCTATGCTGAAAGGAAGACGATAGGATCAGTCCGCAAAAAGACGCTTCATGCGTTTTCCGCAGATTCTGTCCATTTCATTGTCATTTTCCATCGAAGATCGGGCAGTCCAATCAACGACTTGCGGCGTCTCCCTTCCTGACCAGCGTCATCTTGCCATTGGCGGCATAGGCAGCCGTCGATGTCGCCCGAGCGGTCTGCGGGTCCTTCCCGTCCAGAATCGCAGCGATCTGCTTCGTGCTCGGCAATCGATCATAGACTCCATACAAATCGGTCTGCCCGACTGAATGGATCGAGAGCGTATAATCCCGGCCCGGTTCGGCCGGAGCGAAGGCCAGCACCGTCCCGCTGTCATCGGTCGGGACGATGATCGCGCCATCCCGCTGCCCGCTTTGTTGCAGCATGTCGAACCGCCCCTCGGCCGTCTCGACCGTTCCCCTGATACACAGCGCATCCTTGCCATCGCGCGGCATCCGAATGTCGGACACCGCCCCGTCGCCTTGTCCCTTTACAAGTGTCGCATCCCCGACAGCAGCGGCTGGGCAGGAGGCGAACTTGGCAGGCGCAGCCGTGTGAAGAACCGCCGGGTCCTCCACCGTCAGCTTCGCCAGCATCGCGTCGATCCCGGCCAGCACTTCCGCCCGCCGCTCGGTCGGTCCCGTCACCCGCATCTTGACGATCCATCGCCCTGCATGAACGAACGCCGCCGTCGTCGTGAGTGCGCCGTCCGCCGCGTCGTCATAGACCGCCCGGATCGCCTTGCCCGGCTGACCCGCCGCCGCCACGCTGGCATAGGCCGTTCGCCGCGTCCTACCCCCAAACCGTTCCATCACCGCCTT
>CAJYHD010000746.1 GCA_913773715.1 uncultured Sphingobium sp. | reverse complement strand
CGACTGGCAGCTTGAGATGCTGTGCAACATCGCCGCATCGGAATTCGTGCTGCCCATTGGCAGCCTGCCCCCCGGACTGGAGACCGCGTCTATCGAGGATCTCATGAGGGAGCGCCGCCGTTTCGATGTTTCCGCCGAGGCCTTCCTCATCCGCTTCGCTAAGGTTGCGGACACTCCCGTAACCGTCTTCCTGGCGTCGCCTATCGAGGATGGAAGGGGTGGCCGGACGTATCGGATAGACTACGCCGTCCCCTCGCCCCTGGCGCCTCGCGTTGCCGCGCAGGGAAGGTTGCTACCGATGGGGACGGCCGCCTCAACGTGCACGGCGATCGGCCACACGGACCGCGCCATTGAGAAATGGTTCTCAGGTCAGGACGCTCTGGTCGAGTATGTCGGCGTCTCCGGTTACCCGGGCGCGCGTTATCCTCGGGTCGCCGGGATCGTGCGCCACGCTTCGGTTGACGGCGCGAAGACCCCGATCAGGTATGTCCACGGAGACGTGGCGAGGCCGAACGGGAAGGGCCCTCGTATCGTCTGCCAGCTGGTGAACGACAGAGCTGTTCGATGGGGCGGCGGGGTGGCCAAACGGTTCGCGCGTCAGCACCCAGACGCCGAATAAGCCTTCAGCCGTGCGATCATGGCAATTTCGCCACGGGACCGGCTGGGAAAGGTGGTGTTGGTCGATCTGGGGCAAGGCGTCCGGCTCGCAAGCATTGTGGCGCAGGAGGGTTATGGTGCCTCGCTTTTCCCAAGGATTCGTTATCGTGCCCTACAGCGGGGACTGGCCGAGGTCGCTTCGGCCGCCATCGACGCCGGAGCGGAGGTCCATATGCCGAGGATCGGTTCGGGGTCGGCGGGTGGCGAGTGGAGCGTCGTGGAGGAGATGGTGGAGGACGAATTGGTGAGGCGCGCCGTTCCGGTCACAGTCTATGATCTCCCGCCCCGGCGGCAGCAGCTGGATCTGTTCAGCGGATGAGAGGAAGGGCGTCGTTCCGAGTGGTCCTCGTGTCCGGCGCCGTCTGTTCGGGCAAGTCGGCGCTGGTCGAGCAACTCCGGCAGCGGCACACCGCCGCCGTTATCCGCACGCGCGACCTTATCGGCGAGGCTGCGCCAAGGGCGAAGGGGAGCCGCGAGGCGCTGCAACGCGCCGGTGAACGCCTCGACCGTGAAACGGGTGGCGATTGGGTCGCCGATGCCCTCCAGCGGACCATAGACGCGGCGCAGCGGAGTTCAACGCCGTCCGGTCTTTACGTAGTTGATTGCGTCCGTATCGCCGGGCAGGTCGACGCCATTCGCCGGGCGCACGGGCCCGAGGTATTCCACATCCACCTGACAGCGGATCCCGCCGTCCTGAAGAGGCGCTACGTTGAGCGTGCGTCCGCGGCCGACGCGTCGACGGACTACGAGAAGCTGAAGAGGAACCGGACTGAGAAGAACGTCGAGTCACTGGCGGACATCGCCGACGTCGTGGTGGACACCGACCGGTGCTCGGCCGCCAGTGTCCTAGTACGGGCGACAGCTCTCCTAGACCTCTATCCTCGTGGCGCCGAGAGGCTTGTCGACGTACTGATCGGCGGCCAGTATGGCAGCGAGGGAAAGGGCAACATTGTCGGCCACATCGCGCCGGAATACGATCTGCTAGTGCGCGTCGGCGGTCCCAATGCTGGGCATCAGGTCTATGCCGAGCCCCAGCCGGAGAAGTACTATCACCTGCCGTCCGGCACCAACCGGGCGCCCAAGGCGCAGCTGCTTCTAGGACCTGGTGCGGTGATTAACCCCAAGAAGCTGCTGGACGAGATCGCGATCCACCGGGTGGACAAGGGCCGGCTCGTCATTGACGAGCAGGCCATGATCATCACCGACGAGGATCTGGAGCGCGAACGGGAACTCTTCGCGAACATCAGCTCCACCGCACAGGGCGTCGGTCTCGCTTCGGCGCGCAAGTTGACGGGCAGATCGGAATATAAGTCCGGTGACGCTCGCTTTTTAGCCAGGGACTGCGAAGACCTGAAGCCGTTCATTGGCAGCGCACGAAAGGTGCTTGCGGACGCGTTCGTCGAACGGCGCCGGATCCTGCTGGAGGGAACACAGGGCACCTCGCTCAGCCTCCATCACGGGCAGTATCCCCACGTCACGACCCGCGACACGACGGTTGCGGGCTGTTTGGCCGACGCGGGGATCGCGCCGGCGAACGTCCGACGCGTGATTATGGTCTGCCGGACCTTTCCGATCCGCGTCGGCGGCCCGTCCGGACCCATGGACTTCGAGGTCACCATGGAGGACATCCATAGGCGCAGCCACATACCGCTCGATCCACTGAAGAAGGCCGAGAGGACGACCACTACCAACAAGGAGCGGCGGATAGCCGAGTTCGACTGGTCTCAGTTCAAGGAGTCGGTGCAACTGAACGGTCCCACCGACATCGCTTTGACGTTCGTCGACTATTTCGGGATCGAGAACCGGCAGGCGTTCCGCTTCGATCAGCTCACCGCCGAGACGATCAGGTTCGTAGAGGAGGTCGAGCGCGTGTCGGGACGTCCAGTGACCATGCTGTCGACGGACTTCAATTGGCGCAATGTCATCGACAGGAGAAGCTGGTGACTGAAGGTGAACTCGAGGAACTCGTTAAGTACTGCCCGACGCTCTACCACATGGCGGAGCGCGGTTCGTGGCCGTCCATCAGGCAATACGGGCTTCTGAGCACCACCGCCCTTATGGACCTCTATGCAATAGACGACCCACAGCGGGAGAGGATTGAACGGCGGCACCGTCCCGCAAGCGTGCCGATCGCAGGTGCCGGTCTGCCGGGCGCGGTAGTCCGCGATCAGATTCCGATGAGCGACGACGGTCTCAAAAAGGCGCTACCTGCGAGGCTCAAGCCCAGCGACTGGTACGCGCTGCTCAATGCCAAGGTCTTCTTCTGGCTTTCCCTCGAGCGGCTGCACAAATTGACGAGCGCGAGGACCTATCGAGACGACGAGCACGACGTTCTCGAGATCGATACCCGATCCCTGATCACCGCGCACCGCGACCGCTTGTGGTTGTGTCCAATTAATAGCGGCTGCACCAAGCCCTTTCCTCACCCGCGAGACGAGCGGGCCTTCCTGCGTCTGCCGGATTACCCCTACGCGCATTGGCGCGAGCGCAGGCGACCGACCGAGCGAGCTGTCGAGCTCGCAATCGATTACTCCGTGCCCGACATCGCCGATCACGTTCAGCGGGTCGTGGTGAAGCGTGGCACCGACGAGCTAGCCGTGATCTATTCGGCTGGTGCATAGCGCCCCGGGCTGGGACGGTGCGATGACTCTGAGG
>CAJYHD010000745.1 GCA_913773715.1 uncultured Sphingobium sp. | reverse complement strand
AAGAAGTTCGACCAGTGGATGAAGCAGCGCTACCCCAAGCCTGCTTCATCCACTGGTCGAACTTCTTGGCGAGGCCCGGCGGGAAAGCGCCGTCACGCGCGAGCTGCGACCAGAAGGCGATGCTGTTCTCGTTTGCGCCGACGACGAAGGCGAGCGCCGGGTCGGACAGAGTCGATTGGCCCGTATAGGGGTTCTTCCGGTTATAGACGGCATCGACCATCTTGACCCAGTCCGCCTGCGCGGAGGGGTCATAGTTGAGGCGCAGCTTCATATCGTCGATCGACTTGGCATCGCCGCCACCGGGGCGGGAAAGGTGCGCACCGTTGCTCGCCGTCATCATGTCGAGCATCCAGTAGACGCCGTTCCGCTTCAGCGCGGCGAGCAGATAGTAGAAGCGATCGACATTTTCGGGATTGAAGGCGAAGTCGGCCTTCGCCCCGCGCATCAGGCGCGAATCCATATAATGAAAGCGGACGAGATTATAGCCGTGCCGCCGGAACTGCACCGCTAGTGCATCGGCGGCGGCGTGATCGGGCAAGTCCCACGTCATCGCCGGTCCGTTGGCGATCATACCGCAATTGAAGCGTGGATCGGTGCTTCCGCCGAGCGATAAATGGCCGTCGGCGTTGAGGCGCAGCGGCCCGTTGGCTCCCGCCTGATCCGGCACGAGCGCGGAAAAGTCGAGCGCGCTGCCTTGCGCGACCTCCAGCGATTGCGGCGGCACCGGTAGCCACTCACCCTTACGCGGCAGGGGCTGGGTATCATCCGATCCGAGGGCGGCCGTCAACATGGCCAGACAAAGGGCGAGGGTGAGGGGCTTCGCCATGCTCACCTGCATGGCACGGCGATCAAAGGATGTCTGAGACACTTCATGCTTACTCCCGACTTTGCGTAATCAAGGTCTGAAGCTTGGCCGAAAGCCCCTGTGCCGCGCCCATGCCAAAACGTTCGCGATGTGTCCGCCGCTCCTCGTCCGCCACCGATCCTGCGTTCAGCAGCGTGTCGATGTGGCGAGCGAATTCGGCGGGTTCGTCTGAAACGGCGAAAGCCCGTTTCGTATCCGCGTCCAATCCCTGGACGCCGATCTGGGTGGTGACCACGGGTGAGTCGGTCATCAGCATTTCGATCGACTTCACGTTGACGCCGCTTCCGCGCAGCACCGGGTTCACCAATATGCGTCCTTGACGCCGGACGGCCTCTCCATCTTCCGGGTTGGCGGTCAGGGTGATGCCCGCCTGTCCCTCGACCAGCGCGCGCATGGGCGCGGAGGGGTTGGAACCGGCGAGCAGGATTTTGATGTCGGGCCGCGCTTGCCGCAGGATCGGCAGGACCTTGTCGATGAACCAGCCCAGCCCCTCGACATTGTTGGGTGTGTTGAGGTTGCCGAGATAGGCGATGTCGTAGGGGCGATCGGCCCAGGGGATCGTCTTGCTCGCGTCCCTGCCCGCCGTGTCGAGCGTCAGCGGCGGCAGCCAGCTGGCGCGCGTCACCTGATGCTCCGCCCAGAAGCGCATATCGTCGGCGGAGATGTCGAACACCCAGTCCGCCTGGCGCATGATGTCGAGTTCGGCGCGGTCGAGATGCAGCGCCGCGAGATTGGCGGCCAGCTTGCGCTTGACGCCGCGGGCCGCCGCCGCCTGATCCGCCATGTAGCGATGCTCGATATTATGCGAGCGGTAGTAGAGGGGCAGCTTGAGGTCGCGGGCCAGCGCCTTGCCCAACTCCGCTCCGTAAAGGCCGTCCATCATCACCGCGTCCGCCTGCATCGCGCGAAGCCCTGCGATGAGCGCCCGGCGTTGCCCGCTCGAGATCATCCGCGCCGACATATGTGGCGAATGACGGGGCAGCAGCAACAGGCGTCGAGCCAGGCTGGCGGGTGAGAGGCGGTTGGGGAAGAAGATGCAGCGGTCGAACAATTGCGCCATCGCGGCGTCATGTTCGGCGGACATCGGACCATCGTCCTGCGTCCAGCCGACGAAGATCATCCGCCAGCCCAACTGCTTGAGCAGCCGGTAGCGGTTCCAGCGATCGACGCGCCCGCCATGATTGGGCGGCCACAGCGTCTCCATCGCTACGACGATGAGCGTGCCGGGGCAGCCCTGCGACGCTGCTGCACCGGCAAGAGATGGCGCGGATGCTGCCATCGTTCTAGTCCTTGCCGCCAGCAGGTTGCGGCACCGCGCTGCTGCTGGCGGGCGCGGCATCATATAGTCCACGATCGCGGACGATGCGGTTCAGCCTGCGCGTCACGGGCTGCTCGACGAAGAGATAAGTACAGATGCCCGCGACGATCGCCACCGCAACGCTGATCGCGATGCTGAGCAGGGGGAAGGGCATGCCGAGCTTCTTGAGCAACGTTGGCCCGATCGGCGCAAGGATCGGATGGATCAGATAGAGCGCATAGGACGCCGCCCCCATGAAAGTGAGCCAGCTCGGGATCATCGACCCGATCTTGTCTTCAAGCTCGACGGTCCCCGCGACGACGAGCGCGGCGGCGAGAGTGAAGGAGAGCGAAAACTCGACGGAGCCATAGACGCCGACGCGCGGCATCGGCACGAACAGATAGGCCATGCCGACGATCACGCAGACCCATGCTGCGACTGGCGGCAGCGACAGGCGCTTCTGCGCGGCGCGGGCGATCAGCATGCCCGCCAGGAAGTCCATCACCACCGGATCGGCCCAGAAGCGCAGCGGCGTCGGCCAGGCGGGCGAGCGGAACAGCGACAGGATCGTCAGGCCGCAGAGGATCGGCGCGATCAGCCGCAGCGGCGGCGTCCGCACCGCCAGCGCCAGTGCG
>CAJYHD010000744.1 GCA_913773715.1 uncultured Sphingobium sp. | reverse complement strand
TCGCGAACAACCGCCTCACGCTGGCGGATGTTCGCGACGCGCTCGCCGCTGCAGATAAGGACCTCGCCGAGCAAAGGGCTAAACGCGATACGCTGCGTAAGGACCATGCCGTTGCCGCCGAGGCCGTGCGCGCCAACCGCGATGCCTGTACCCGCCATCAAGGCGAGCTCAAGAGATTGCGCCAGCTTTGGCAAAGCGCAGCGCCTGACACTGAGTGGTCTCTCGCCAATCTCGCCGTGGCCCGCGATTGGGCGCAGGGCGAGCAAAAGCTGCTGGAGGATATCGCTTCGCGCACGGTCGCAGCCCAAGCCGCCTGGACCGCCGAAGCGCGCCGGACGCGGCTGGAAGGACTGCGGCGTGAGGTCGAGCCCATGCGCGAGCGCTTGGCCTATATCCGCGCGCGAGTTACCGCGGCCCGCGAGGCAAGCACCGCCTTTCACGACAGCTATGTCCAGATTAGCGGTCGACAGATTGACGATCTCGGCCGGTTAGTGAACCCGCTGTTCGCGCGCATGCATGCCAATCGCGTCTTCGACCGCATTAAGCTTGGCCAGGTCGACGATCCCTTGCGGTGGTTGGCCGATGCCGGGGGCCAAGAGCTGAACCCTGGAAAGGATTTCAGCCAAGGCCAGCGCCAGGATCTGGCGCTGGCGCTATTCCTGGCGCGGGCGCGAAGCTTGGGCGGTACATTCTTCCTCGACGAGCCTGTCACCCATCTCGACGACCTCAATCGCGTCGGCCTGCTCGACATCTTCCGGGCGACGGTGCTTGAGAACAGCATGTCGCTAAACCTAGTCGTCACCACCGCCAGCAAACCTTTGGCGCGCCACATGATTGAAAAATTCAGCCGGGTCGGATTGGTCGAGACCCCGGGCGGCCCGGCTGCGCCGCTGCGGGTTATCGAACTGGATGGCAACGGTCGGACAGGTGTTCGACTGCAGACGGTGTATTGAGAGGGAAGTCTCGGCGACCTGCGGGTGATCAAGAGGCGGCCCTCAACCTCGTTCGAGCTAGCGTTGACCGGGCCGGCAAGAGGCGGAGTTTCGCCATCACTTCCCCCTTTGCTCACCGCGCCCGCAGCGATGACTTGGATGTCACGCGGTATGATAAGAAATCCCGCTAGCCTTCATACCGCAACAGCGCGCGTCAGCCGTTAAATGAACGACTGCTTTCGAGGCGCGAGTCAATCAGCTGAGTGATCAGTTTGGGGCGCAAAGCTGCGAATAAGCCGACGCTAAACGAAGGGCCGCTTACGTCAAAGCGGTTGAGCCGCAATCCACTAGCGACCACCTTCGCTCCTGGGGTCATCACCTTTCAACCCGACGTTCACGGCCGCTCGAACGTTACCCGCAAGCGGTCACTGGTCCCGATGACGCCACGATCCTGTGTTGACGCCGGCCAGCGCTTCGGCATCGGAGTGGCCGCGCAAATCCCCACGCATTTTAGACCAGCGAAGTCGGACTGCTTGGGGTGCGCCGTGCGGTAGCGGGCCGCACGATGTCAGCCTGCTTGCGCGCTGGTCGCAGCGGTGTCAGCCGGGAAGCCTCGTCGCCTTGGGCGATGCGCGCCCGGTGGAGATCCCAGGCAAGCTGGAGATGAAGCCAGAACTCCGCATCGGTGCCGAGCACCTGCGCCAGCCGTAATGCCATCGGTGCCGTGATCGCACGCTTGTCGTTCAAAAGCTCGCTTACCGTCAGCCGCGAGACCTCGAGTGCGTCGGCCAAACCCTGTTGAGTCACGCCTTCCAGCGTCAGAAAATGCTTTCTCAGGACATCAGCTGGGCGAGGCGGCGCCGCCATAAAGACAGCGCTCACCACGTCCCACCTCCGCCGCTCAGCAGGCTTCCAACCGCGCTGTGTGCACTCGGTTCGCACTCGTGTCTCACGCGAAAGTAATCGCCCAGGTAGCGTCGATTTCTGCGAGGAAGCGGTCTTCGCCGTGCTGATAGACTTGCGTGAAAGAGCCGATCGCCGCCCAGCTCCTGGCGGCGAGCAGCAGATGAGTCAACCAATGGGCACCTTCGACGACGGGAATGGGCAGGTCGGGATGCGCGCAGGTGGCGAAGACCTGCGCGAGAATCGGGTCGGAAATAGGAGGCATCACACTCTCCGGAATGGCCAAGGGACAACGAAATCGCGTTGTCGGCCATGGGAGGGGAGATGCCGGTGTGTATGACGAAGACCCGCGTCCATTCGCGAACTGTCGGAAGGCGACGACGTGGCGGGATTGCGATCCGGGTTACCAACCGAACGCGCGGAAACAGCCAGTTACGCAGTCGCTCCACGGCCACATCGAGGTCGATGGAGGCATCGTCCTGTCCGGGCAGCAGGAAGCGCTCAAGGAAGAATGCCGCGCGACGCGCGCTGCCTTCCGATATGTAGAGATGCGTCAGCTCCTTGAGCTGAACGAACTTCTGCCAATCTGAGCCATGGTGCGGCCGGATAAGAAGGTCGGGCTTGATAAGGTCGGTAAGCTGCCGCCGCCATCGCGTCCACGTCGCGGCTTGGGCGTCCCCATCGATGACGAGGTTCGCGCAGTCGATTAGCTGGAGGTTCTTGGGCAGGTAATGTTCCAGCCACCCAGCGCCATGCATCCTTAATGTGAAGCGGTGGGCGCCAACGGTAACATCGATCGAGGTCCGCGTCGCAATCCAAGTCGCGACACCGCTGTGACTGGTGCCTCGCCAGTCGATCATCATCCCAATATCGAAGATCGACTGCGTCGTCATATCAGCAGATGTAATGCTTAGGATTACACATGCAAGGGGTGGTGACGGGGGAAATGTGCCGGCGTCCGTTAACGCCGGCCGCTGGCCCAATCGGACGGGCGGCTGCCGATCATCATATGTCCGCAGACCCGCACGAACGAAGGGCGGCATTTGGGATGAGCTGAGAGTCGCCTAAACGACCGAAGTTAGGGGCGCATAGCTGTCGGTCCGTTTCGGAACGTTCCATGGGCAGCTAATGTCAGGAGCAGTCGTTCGCCGTGGATGATCTGAACGACCGGCTTTGGTCGCCATTTGCCCTTTCCCCAGATGAGGTCGAATGCCGGAAACCGCCCTCGGGCATGCCGCGATAATCGTAAACGCTCGCCGCTAAGGGATGTCCATATACGCAGCTATGGATAATGACCGCATAGCCATTATCGCTCTTTACCTCTCGTTCCCCGCTCAGGTAGCTCTTCGCCTAAATTATACTTGGCTTTACTTAGCCTTGCCGATGCCAGCACGTCCTTGTGGGAATGGGTTGGGTCGACATCATTGCCGGCAGACACCATGCGCCCGAGCTCAAGAACGCTTTGCTTTTTAACTTGGCTGGATTCGGTCATCGGCGCTTCAGACTCCGGGCGATGAGCATTCATTTCAGCAAATCGCTTCTGCGTTTCTGAATCTTGGCTTGGGGCAGACAGCGCTCGGCACTCAGCTGGGGATAGGCCCTCGGTGCTGATCGACCATCGCCCGGTCTCGTCGCACACCGGCAGACGCCCCATTTCGCCCAATTTTGCGAAAGCCCGGTTCCACGGCTGCTTGAGAGCTTGCTGTTCGCCAGCAAGAGCCAATGCCCGAGCGCGCGATAGATCACTCACGGATTTGGAATGGGGCGCGGAAACAGGATCAATTGCACTGCCTTCCAGCATCAACGCCGCCGGGTCGACTGGAACATTTGTCGGC
>CAJYHD010000743.1 GCA_913773715.1 uncultured Sphingobium sp. | reverse complement strand
TACACGCTGCCCGTCGCGGTCGCCGCGATCGTGCGCGAACATGCCGCCGACGGAGAGTTGATGATGGCGTCGTCGGTCGTCACGACGTTGCCGGTGCTGGCAATCTTCCTGTTGCTCCAACGCTATTACATGACCGGACTGCTAGGCGGCAGCGTGAAGGGCTGAACCGTCGGCGGCAAAGACGTGGACGCGGCTAGGTGGTGCGGCGAAGCGCAGCGTCTCGCCCAGCGTCACGCGGCGGTCGCCCGGCAGCTGCGCAACGATCGTTCCCACCGCGCCACGCGCGCCGAGATGCGCGAAGGACAGGGGCCCCAGCCTCTCGAACAGCTCGACCGTACCGGCGAATACCCCGTCATCGTCTGCTACCAGATGTTCCGGACGGATGCCGAGTGTAACGGTCGCGCCAGGCTCACCACGGGCCGTGGTCGCGACCGCCGTGCCATCTACCAGCAACACCGTGCCGCTGTCGTCGGCAAGCACGCCGGGAACCAGATTCATGATGGGCGATCCAATCGCACGCGCGACAGCTAGGTTCGCCGGGGCGTCGTACAGGTCAATCGGCGCCCCGATCTGCTGGACGTGCCCGCCGTTCATGACGACGATGCGGTTGGCAAGCGTCATCGCCTCCAACTGATCGTGCGTTACATAGATCATCGTAGTCTTCAGCCGATCGTGCAGCCGCGCAAACTCGTGCCGCATCCGCACGCGCAATTCGGCGTCGAGGTTGGAGAGCGGCTCGTCAAGCAACAGCACGCCGGGTTCGCGGATGATCGCGCGGGCGATCGACACGCGCTGGCGCTGGCCGCCCGACAATTCGGCCGGGCGACGGTCAAGCAGGTCGGTCAGGTCGAGCGTCGCGGCGATCTCTCCTACGCGCGCCGCGATCACCGCCTTCGGTTGGCCGGCGATCCGCAAGGGGTAGCCGATATTTCCGGCAACGGTGAGGTGAGGGTAGAGCGCATAGGATTGGAAGACCATCGCGACGCTGCGCTTTGCGGGCGGCGCGTCTGTCACATCGCGACCGCCGATTATCACCCGTCCGCTTGTCTCGTTCTCAAGGCCCGCGATCAGCCGCAGCAATGTCGACTTGCCGCATCCCGACGGCCCAACGATGACGACGAACTCGCCGTCGGCGATGCTGATATCGGTAGGCGCTAACGCGAACGCAGAGCCAAAACGCTTTTCGAGACCCTCGACGGTGACACTTGCCATGTACGCGAGACTTTTGGTCTCAAACCGAGGATAAGGCAACAACAGCGTATGGCACCCGTCAGGAGCGTCGCCGCGCGTTTATGGCCATCGACTACGCCCAATCCCATACGAACGAGCGGCAGGTATTGGCTGGAGAAGACGGTACAAGAATGTCGACTTCTTGGTTGGACAAGCGGACTGACGTCACCCCCTTTCTTACCCTATGGATCTCGAGGATTGGACCTTGAAGGGGCAGACGTGGGCATATCGTCGGTCGTGGGGCGGTCACATTACGAGTGCCGGCCGTAGTTTCGTGTACTCGAGCCCATCTTTAGCTATGAGCCGGTGAGCTCAGGCAAATCCATCGAGGCGTGGCCCAGGTCAGAGTTGGCACTGTGCAGTCACGCCGGGTCGCGTGCCATATTTGAACTTTTACCATACTCAAATATTATTCGAGAGCGCGAATGGGTTTTCTGATGCTGATCTAGAGGTAGCCGCTATTACCATTCGACTTTGCTTTGCGAAGGAGCGACTGTGGATCGGCGTGGAAAAGGGACTCCGGTAGCAGGGTGATCGGCGTCGAAAAGGGACCCCTCATCCCGGTGTTCTAGGGTCAGGACCCATTGATGTGAGCGTCACGATCTGATTCAGGCTCCGCAAGGAGACCGGAATGAGTGACCTGTTTTGGCTGACTGATGAGCAGATGGAGCGGCTGCGGCCGTTCTTCCCCAGGAGCCACGGCAAGCCGCGCGTGGATGATCGGCGGGTGCTGAGCGGCATCGTGTTCGTCAACCGCAACGGGCTGCGCTGGCGCGATGCACCGAGCGCCTACGGTCCGCACAAGACGCTGTACAACCGCTGGAAGCGTTGGGGCGAGGCGGGCGTGTTCACGCGGATGATGGAAGGGCTTGCGGCGGCGGCATCCGAGCCGAAGACGGTGATGATCGACGCGACGTATCTCAAGGCGCACCGCACGGCATCGAGCCTGCGGGTTAAAAGGGGGATGTCGGCCGCCTGATCGGGCGCACCAAGGGCGGCATGAATACCAAGCTCCATGCCGTTGCCGATGCGAACGGCCGCCCCTTGAGCTTCTTCATGACCGCCGGTCAGGTCAGCGACTACACCGGCGCGGCGGCGCTGCTGGACGACCTGCCGAAAGCACAGTGGTTGCTCGGCGACCGCGGCTACGACGCCGATTGGTTCAGGGACGCTCTCCAGGCCAAGGGCATCCAGCCATGCATCCCGGGTCGGCGATCACGCAACGAGCCGATCAGGTATGACAAGCGCCGCTACCGACGCCGCAGCCGCATTGAGATCATGTTCGGCCGCCTCAAAGACTGGCGGCGCGTTGCCACCCGCTACGATCGCTGCCCCACAGCCTTCTTCGCCGCCGTCACCCTCGCTGCCACGGTCATCTTCTGGCTGTGATCAACGAGTCCTGACCCTAACTAACACCGTCGTCTTCTGGCCGTGAATCACAAGTCCTGGCCCTGAATATGCACCGGCAACCTTTCCCTATGATCGAGATCAGCGGAGACTGAAACCGCGGCGTCTGTCGTGCGTAATCTGATTGTCCCCAACATCACTGGCTCGGCGGACATCCTGCGCCGAAGGGTCGCGATTTCTTCGTGACGCGATAACGCGCGTCTTGCGAGAAGGTGCGGCTGCTATGCGGGTGATGAGTATCGCGCTTGGCGGTTGCATCAAGGCGCCGCCCGTGGCCTTCGGCCTGACCGAGGATACCGGGGGCCATATAACCTACGCGCTGGGCGCGGCGCAGGCGTTGGCGGCGCGACACGATGTATCAGCCGTGGAGATCGTCACGCGGCTGATCGATGATCCGGCGCTGGGTTCGGCCTACGCGCGTCCGTATGAAGTGATCGACGCGCGTTTGGCGATTCGACGGATCGACACTGGCAACCGCGCCTATCTGTCGAAGGAGGCAAGCTGCGCGGATCGGCCCGCCTTCATTGTCGCCCTTCTGCGCCACATCGAAACCGCAGATCTTCGGCCGGACGTGATTCATGCCCATTTCTCCGATGCGGCGGAAGTCGCGGCGGCGGTTCGCGCCAAGTTCGGGATACCGTTCATCTACACCGCACATTCGTTGGGTATCGACAAGGCGAACAGCGTCGGGGCCGACGGCAATTCCCTGAACGAGCGTATTGCGCATGAGGGGCGGGCGATCGTCGAAGCGGACGCGATCATCGCATCTTCGCGTGACGAGGCGGAGCGGCAGTTGATGCTATATCCGGGCGCGTCGCCGGCACGTATTCACTGCGTGCCGCCGGGCGCGTCGCTGGACGGCGCAGGCCCCCCGGACGTGGCCGCCGCGGCTGCGCTGGTCGCGCCGTTTCTGCGCGATCCGGCAAAGCCAATGTTGCTCGCCATCGCGCGGCCCGTGCGGAAAAAGAACCTCGCCGCTCTGGTCGACCTCTATGCCGCCGACGCGCACCTGCGCCAGCGGTGCAATCTGGTCATCGTAGCGGGCCTGCGCGACGGGCCAGACAGCGGTGAGGACGAGCAGCGTGCGGTGATCGGCAGCCTGATCGATCGGCTCGACCGCCACGATCTCTACGGATCGCTCGCCCTGCCGAAACGGCACGGGGCGGGCGATGTCGCCGGTCTGTACGCGTTGGCGAAGGCGACCGGCGGTCTGTTCGTCAATCCCGCGCTGACGGAGCCTTACGGCCTGACCCTGACAGAGGCGGCGACGCACGGACTGCCGGTAGTGGCGACGGTGCATGGCGGGCCGGCGGACATCGTCGCGCGGCTGGGACATGGGACGATCGCCGATCCCAACGATCCGGGCCAGTTCGCTGATGCCATTCGTCACCTGATCGACGATCGCGCGGCTTGGAACGCGGCATCCCGCAACGGCCAAACCCGGTCGCGGCAGCTTGGCTGGCCCGCCTATGCCAAGCGCTTCGTCGAGATAGCGGACGGGGTGATCGAGCGGGCGAAGCGCCCGGCGGCAATGGTGCGGCGGGCAGTGTGCGACGATCTGCTGCTCAGCGACATCGACAATACGCTGACCGGCTGCCCCCAGGGGGCAGCGGCCTTGTGCGAACTGTTGCGCCGCCGGCCCGGTCTGGGCTTCGGTGTCGCCACGGGACGATCGCTGCAGGAGGCGCAACGCCTGCTGGCCGAATGGGCCTATCCCGAGCCGAATGTGCTGATCACGTCAGTTGGATCGGAAATCTATTGGCGTAACGGGCGCACGTTGAGCGCCGATACCGACTTCGCAGCGCACATCGACCAAGGATGGCGGCCACGGCTGGTCGCCAGCGCCTTGGAAAGTCTGGCTGGTCTCAAGCCACAGCCCCCGGTCGACCAGCGCCGAT
>CAJYHD010000742.1 GCA_913773715.1 uncultured Sphingobium sp. | reverse complement strand
CCGCGCGCGAACCCGTGCTGGCGCTCAAGTCGGCTGCGGCACGGGCGCAACGCCGCTTTGTCGCCGACCATCGCGATCTCTTCCGCCGTCCGCTTGTGCCTCAGGAACTGGACAGATTTGCTGCCATCCTGCTCGATCCGCCGCGCGCGGGGGCGCGTGAACAGGCGATGCAACTCGCACAGAGCAAGGTACCGATGATCGTCTATATATCCTGCAATCCGGGCAGCTTCGCGCGCGATGCCGCGCATCTGGTGGCGGGGGGCTACGCCCTGGATAAGGTCAAACCAGTGGGCCAGTTTCGCTGGTCGACTCATGTCGAATTGGTGGGCGTTTTCCGCCGATAAAATTTGTCCCTCGCCGCGCATTCGCGGCGAGGGACAGGCACCCTCTCCAAAGGGGAGCTTGGACCTTTTTAGCCCAGCTTGATGACGTTCGCGCGACGGCGAACCGGCGCGACTTCGGTGTAGAGGCTCGCCATTGGCTCATCCTCGACCTCGACCACCGCTTCGGACGTGAAGCCGTTGAAACCGGTCCGCATCGCCGCGCCATAGGCGCCAAGCATGCCGATTTCGATATAGTCGCCGGTCTTCACGTCGTCGGGCAGCATGAATGGGCCAACCATATGGTCCATGTCGTCGCAGGTCGGGCCGTAGAAGGAGAAGGCGGTCATCTCCTCGTCGCTTTCCTCCTCGCGCAGCAGCGCAACGGGGAAGCGCCAGCCGATATGGGCCGCATCGAACAACGCGCCATAGGCTCCGTCGTTGATGTACAGTTCCGTGCCGCGTCGACGCTCTACGCGCACCACGACAGAGCTATATTCCGCCGACAGAGCGCGGCCCGGCTCGCACCAGAGTTCCGCCGAATAGCTGATCGGCAAGCTTTCGAAGCCGCGATGAATCGCCTCAAAATAATTTTCGAGCGCCACCGGCTCCATGCCCGGATAGACGGACGGAAAGCCGCCGCCGACATCGATGATGTCGACCGTGACGGCCGCATCGACGATCGCCGCGCGGACGCGTTCGATCGCATCGCTATAGGCCTGTGGCGACATCGCCTGGCTGCCGACATGGAAACAGATGCCGAGCGCATCCGCAGCTTGGCGCGTGGCCATCAGCAGTTCGCGCGTCTCGCCCAGTTCCGCACCGAATTTGGATGCGAGGCTCAATTCCGAATGTTCGGACGACACGCGCAGACGCACGCACAATTCCAGATCGGTCGCATTGCCGCACGCGCGCATGATCTTTTCCAGCTCGTCCATCGTATCGAGCGAGAAGGTGCGCACGCCATGCACATGATAGGCTTCGGCAATCGCCTCCTCGGCCTTTACCGGGTGCATAAAGCAAAGCTTTGCCTTGCCCTCCAGCGTTTCGGCGACAAGGCGCACTTCCGCGATCGAGGCCACGTCGAAATGCGTTATCCCCGAATCGAAGAGAGTCCGAATCAGATCGGGAGACGGGTTCGCCTTGACTGCATACAGCGAGCGACCCGGGAACTTCTCAGAGAAGAATCGAGCGGCCCGGACCGCAGCCTGGGGGCGAATAAGCGTTACCGGTGCTGCCGGTGTGAGGGTGGTCGCTACCCCCAGCGCGCTATGATGCTTGTGCAACTCAAGGGACCTCCAGTGTAGTCGTGGGCATAAAAGCTGCCTTGCGGTGGAAGTCCCATGGGGCAGCGGACGGTCGATATATGCGTAGGGGTCCCCCCTGTAAAGCGGAGGCGTAAATTTTGTTGCACTGCCTTCCACGAAGCGTGCGTCAGGAGAGACGAGCCTTGAAGTCTTGGTAAGAAAAGGTCCGAATTTCCTTAAGTTGATCGTTTTCCGAGTTCCACAACCAGATGGACGGAAGCGGAACGCCGTTGAATGTATTGGTCTTCACCATCGAATAATGCGCCTGATCCAGGAACGCGATCCGCGCGCCCGGTTCCGCCCCGCCGGGGACTCGATAGTCGCCGATGATATCGCCCGCGAGGCAGGAGGGGCCGCCGAGTCGGGTCACGGGACCATCGGCTTCCTCATGCAGCATGGCGGGGCGATAGGGCGCCTCAATCACATCAGGCATGTGACAGGTGGCGGAGATATCGGTGATAGCGACGGGCATGCCATTGTCGATGACGTCGAGGATTTCGCCCACCAATATGCCTGCGTCCAGCGCCATCGCTTCGCCCGGCTCTATGTAAAGTTCAAGGCCGGTCTGCGCCTTTACGTCGCGGAGGAAGTCGATCAGCAGGTCGCGCTGATAATCCGCGCGCGTGACATGATGCCCGCCGCCGAAGTTCAGCCATTTGAGGCTAGCGACATGCGGAATGACGAAAGGGGCGATCGCGGCCCATGTTCGGGCGAGCGGCAGGAAATCCTGTTCGCAGAGATTATGGACATGAAGGCCGTCGACGCCGTCAAGATGTTCCGCGCGCAACTGATCGACGGGGAAACCGAGGCGGCTGTGCGGCTGTGACGGATCATATTTCGCGACCTCGCCTTCCGGGTTGAGCGGATTGAGGCGCAGGCCGATATCGAACACGCGGCCTTCCGTGCGCGCTGCGTCGATCACCGGCTTCATCCGCGCGATCTGGCCGGGACTGTTGAAGATCAC